>JBMOIK010000167.1:0-8457 GCA_049317365.1 Rectinemataceae bacterium
CCCAGCTACTACGGCAAGGCCCCCGCCATCAAGAAGGTCATCATCAAGTACTTCGCCGACGCGACGACCCTCCGCCTCGCCATCGAGAAGGGCGACATCGACGTCGCCTTCAAGACCCTCAACCCCTCGGACATCACCGACCTCGCGAAGGCCGGCAAGCTCAGCTACTCCAAGCTGCCCGGGCCCTTCATCCGCTACCTCGCCTTCAACACCGATGTCTCCGACTTCAAGGACAAGCGGCTCCGCCAGGCAGTCGCCGCCTTGGTCAACAGGCCCGACTTCAACCAGAAGGTCTTCCTCGGCCAGAACGCCCCCCTATATTCGATGGTTCCCCAGGGCATGATCTACGCCGGCCAGGACTTCAAGACCGTATATGGTGATGGCAATGTCGCTGCCGCCGAGAAGCTCCTCAAGGCTGCCGGCTACTCTGCCGCCAAGCCCTTCGAGTTCGACCTCTGGTACTCCCCGAGCCACTACGGAGACACCGAGGCCAACCTCGCCGAGGTCGTCAAGGCCCAGCTCGAGAAGACCGCCCTCATGAAGGTCACGCTCAAGAACGCAGAGTGGGCCACCTACAAGACCCAGTGGAAGAACAAGCAGATGGGCGTCTTCTTCCTCGGCTGGTACCCCGATTACATCGATCCGGACAATTATACTGCGGCCTTCGCCGGCACCAACGGTTCCATCGGCATGGGCATCTTCTTCTCCAGCAAGGAGTGGGATGGCCTCTTCGAGAAGGAGCAGACCAGCACCGACGCCAAGGTCCGCAAGGAGGTCTTCGCCAAGGTGCAGAAGATGTGGACCGACGAGGTCCCGACCGTTCCCCTCTTCCAGGGTAACCTCAACATCTTTACCCAGAAGAACGTGAGCGGTGTGAAGATCGGCCCGACCCTTATCTTCAATTACGACGCCGTTTCGAAGAAATAGGCTAACAGCCTCCAGTTCCAGGGGCCGTCCTTCGGGACGGCCCCTTTGCTTGACAAGCCTCAAGGGACTCCCGGATAATCGCGAAACCTTTTCGTAGGCTCGGGCGTTCGCGTTCACCGGCCCGGGAGGCCCGGGGGAGCGAGAGCATGAAGCGGATCCTGAACTACCTCATAGCGCGGATTATTCTCACCATCCCGATGCTCTTCATCCTCCTCACCCTCGTGTTTGTCGTACTCCGCGTGATGCCCGGCGACCCCGTCTCCTCGATGCTCGGCGGCCATGCGCCCCAGGCGGTCATCGACGCGAAGAAGGAAGCCCTCGGGCTCAACAAGCCCATTTTCTTCCAGTACCTCGACTACCTCGGACAGCTCGCTCGCCTGGACCTCGGGGTGTCGATGAACTTCAATGAGAAGGTTTCGACGCCCATCCTCCAGAAGCTGCCGGCGACAATCGAACTCACCCTCGCTGGCATCATCGTCGCCCTCGGTGTCGGCATCCCCCTGGGTGTCAGGTCGGCGCGGCTGCGCCGCACCTGGCAAGACAGCGTGATCCGCTTTTTCGCAAACATCACCTACTGTATCCCCGTCTACTGGATGGGCCTGATGTTCCAGATGCTCTTCGGTGTCTTCCTGAACCTCTTTCCCATAGCCGGCCGTGTGGGAACCCGGGTCGATTCCTCCGAGTTCGACAGGACGGGCTTCTATATTATAGACACCCTCCTCAAGGGCAATTTCACGGCCTTCGGCGACGTGATGTACCACCTCGTCCTGCCGGCCTTCACGCTGGGCCTGACCCTTTCCGGTGTCTTCATCCGGATGACGCGGGCCAACATGCTCGACAGCCTCAAGAGCGACTTTGTCCTGGCGACGAGGGCACGCGGCGTCGCGGAAAACCGCGTCGTCTATACCCACGCCCTTAAAAATGCCCTGATACCCGTCGTCACCATCCTCGGACTGGAGTTCGCGGCCCTCCTCGCCGGAGCGATCCTCACCGAGACGACCTTCTCCTGGCCGGGCATGGGGAGGCTCCTCCTCGAGCGCATCTACAACCGCGACTATCCGGTCATCCAGGGCATCATCATCTTCTATGCCCTCTTCGTGAGCGTCGTTTCCCTCTTCGTCGACATCATCTACGCGGTCATCGATCCCCGCGTAAAGCTGTAGGAGCGCCACATGGCAGAGAACATGAAGCCTGAAGTGGCGGATGGCCGCCGGCTCTGGTCGCCCGCTGGCGCCCTTTCCTCGGCGATAGGCGCCTTTTCCAGGTCTGCGAAGCGCTATCGGATGGAGTGGTGGATCCTCATCGCCGGCCTCTTCATCGTCGCCCTCATCCTATTTATGACCTTCTTCCCCGGGCTCTTCTCGGCCTACTCCCCGACCTCCCAGGACGGGCCTCAGCTCAAGGGGCCCTCGGCCGGACACATCATGGGCACGGACAACCTCGGGCGCGATGTCTGGGCACGCGTAGTCTATGGTTCCCAGACCATCCTCGGCGTCGCCATCTCGGCTTCCCTCCTCTCAGCCATAGTCGGCATTCCCCTGGGGCTCATTTCCGGCTTTGCCGGCAACTGGGCCGACAAGGTGCTCTCCCTCATCATGGATTCCATCTACTCCTTCCCCGGCCTCATCCTCGCGATAGCCTTCGCCGCGATGCTTGGCCCCGGCGTGGTCAACATCACGCTGGCGGTGGCGGTGGTCTATGTGCCGAAATACTTCCGCCTCGTGCGGGGTCAGACCCTCCAGATCAAGGAGGAGCCCTATGTCGAGGCCGCCAAGGCCATCGGCGCAAAGCGCTCCACCACGCTTTTCCGCTACGTCTTTCCCAACGTCATCGCCACGGTGGTCGTGGTCTTCTCCCTCAACATCGCCGACGCAATCATGACGGAGGCAGCCCTCTCCTTCATCGGCCTGGGACTCCCTGCCGGCATCCCCGACTGGGGCATGGACCTCTCGATGGGAAAGAAGTTCCTGCCCTCGGGCACCTGGTGGATGATCACCTTCCCCGGCCTCGCCATCATGCTCCTGGCCCTCGGCTTCACGATGCTGGGTGAGGGGCTCGCGGAGATCCTCAACCCGCGGCTCCAGGAGTATTGAGCATGCCAGAGATGAAGCCAGCCACGATGACAGCCGCAATGCCAGACATGAAAACCGCTACGGGCGGGATCGCAGGGCCGCCATCGGGTGATGGAGCAGTCGCAGGAGCAGCTGAGGTCCTCCTCGGGGTAAGGAACCTCAGCATCCACTATCCGATCGCAATTGGTACGGTTCGCGCGGTGACTGACCTGAGCCTCGACGTGTACCGCGGCGAGGTCCTCGGCGTCGTCGGAGAGTCGGGCTGCGGCAAATCGACTCTGGGCCTCTCCATCCTCAACCTCCAGAAGTCGCCTGGCCGCATCGTCGCCGGTGAGATCCTGGTCGATGGGCACGACATACTCGCCCTCGGGCCCGAGGACATCAGGGCCGTGCGCGGGCCAAAGATCGGCATGATCTTCCAGAACCCCCTGACCTCCCTCGACCCCCTGATGTCCATCAAGGACCATTTCATCGAGACCATGCGCGCCCACGACCCGAAAATCAGGAAGAGTGCGATCATCGCCCGGGCAGAGGCCATGCTCGAGGACCTCGGCATCGAAAAGCGCCGGCTGTCGGAGTATCCCTTCCAGCTCTCCGGCGGAATGCGGCAGCGCATCATGATAGGCCTCACCCTCATCCTCGACCCGGAGCTCCTCCTGGCCGACGAGCCGACGACTGCCCTCGATGTCATCGTCGAGGCGGGCTTCACCGAACTCCTGGCCAAGCTGAAGCGCAAATACAATCTTACCGTCGTCCTTGTTTCGCACAACCTTGGGCTGGTCGCCGAGATCGCCGACCGCATCGCCGTCATGTATGCCGGACGCATCGTCGAGCTCGCCACGGCCCTCGAGATCTTCCAGGACCCCCGCCATCCCTACACCCGGGGCCTCATGGACTGCGTGCCCAACATCCTCCTCGACCGCAAGGAACTCGTCGCCATGCCGGGAAGTCCCCCCGACCTCGTAAACGAATCACCGGGCTGCCCCTTTGCCCCGCGCTGCCCGAAGGTCTTCGCCCGCTGCCTGGCCGAGACGCCGCGACTGCTTGCCGATACCGCACCGACGGGTGCCGCCGCTCCTGCGGGTGCTGCCCCGGCTGGCGTTGCGCCAGCACTCGCAGCCCGGGCAGTGGCCTGCTTCCTCCATGAAAGGACCAATTGATATGGCGACCCTCGTAAAGGCCGAGCGCCTGGTCAAGGAATTCCGCGTCAAGAGCGCGATCCTTTCGCCACGGAAGATCGTGCACGCCGTGGATGACCTGAGCTTCGAGATCGCCGAGGGCGAGGTCCTCGGTCTGGCCGGCGAGTCGGGCTCGGGCAAATCGACCACGGGTCGGCTGCTTCTCCGCCTCATCGAGCCGACTTCCGGCAGGGTGGAATATCGCGGCACCGACGTGACTGCCTTCGGCTCCGAGGAGCTCCGCAGGCTGCGCCAGAAGATCCAGATCGTCTTCCAGGATCCTGTAAGCAGCCTGAGCCCGAGGATGAGCGTCGGGCAGGCCATAGGCCATCCCCTCGAAATCCATCGCATCGGCGCGAAGGATTCGAGAAAGGAAAAGGTGCTGTCCATCATGGAGAAGGTGGGGCTTTCCCCCGCTGACTATATCTATCGCAAGTACCCGCACCAGCTCTCCGGCGGGCAGAGCCAGCGCGTGGTCCTGGCGCGGGCCTTGGTGACGAGGCCCGACTTTGTGGTAGCCGACGAGCCTATCGCGATGGCCGACGTCTCGGTGCGCGCCTTGATCCTCAGGCTCATGCAGGACCTGAAGGCGGAATTCGGGCTTACCTACCTATTCATCACCCACGACCTGGCGACGGCCAAGTACCTCTGCGACCGTGTGGCCATCATGTACCTCGGACGCATCGTGGAGCTCGCCTCGCGGGACGAGCTTTTCAGCAGGCCCCACCACCCCTATGCCAAGGCCCTCCTCGCGGCCGTACCCATCCCCGACCCGCGCGTGCGCAAGCCCAAGAACCTGCCGACAGGGGAGATCCCCAGCGCCATCGACCCGCCCGGAGGCTGCCACTTCCACCCCCGCTGCCCCCACGCGATGAAGGTCTGTTCCGAAGGGCGCCCACCCCTCCGTGAGGTGGCACCCGGCCACGTATCGGCCTGCTACCTTGATTAGGGCGGGCCGGAAAATGGCAGCGTCGGCACCTTGTGGGTCAGGCAGGGAAACGGGACGGCGCAGGACCGGGATATTAGTCATAGTTACGATATGTGTAGTTGCCATCACATCTGGCTGCGCGAAGGTCGCTTCGGCCCCTGCAGGGGCTGAAGCGGCGGGACCTGCCCATGCAGCCGCTGCCCCCCCGCCTTCGGCCATCGTGATCCTCGTCCGCGAGGCAGTAGCAGGCGCTACGGTGGAGGCGCAAGCAAGCACGGGCAAGCAGAGCCCGGTTGCAAAGGGCGCGCCAGCTGCCAACGAACTCTTGATCATCCCGGAGGGCAAACTCCCGCTTCTCAATCGCGCGCAAGCCCTGTTCAAGGAAGCCTTGGCCGCCAGGAAGGTCGACGCAATGATCATCCAGCCAGCGCACAAAGGGATCGCCGAAGCCATCCGCCGTTCCAGGAGTGCCGACTCAGCGACGCTCTGGATCCTTGTCAGGCCGGGGGACAGCGCACTGGCGGTCGAGTCCGAGGCCGATCTCGCCGTCGAGGTCGGTGGTTTCGCGGATGGGCAGGAGCTCGATCCGGCCATTGATTCAGCGCTCGCCCGCGGGCTCTGCGAACTCGCGCGAAGGGCAGGGACGAAGGGTCTCCCTGTCGACGACAGGGCCCTGGTCAAGGCAGCCCTCGATTCCGTCGGTGGCTACGAATGGACCGTGGACTACCGTGTCGACCCCGACACCGGCGTCAAGGCCAAGGCCCACGTCGTAGCGACGCCTCGTCCCTGGGACTGAGGACAGCCCTCAATTACCCTTATAACTAAGCACTTCTTTCTCCAGCCCGTCCTTCCAGGCCAGGAGCGCTTGCAACATGCCGCGGTCGCGCGCGGGTGTCGATGGGTCGGCGAGGCGCTGCTCAATCATCCTCGCATAGGCGGCGATGCCCGTGGCCTTGGCCGCCGGCGGGTGCTGGAGCCTGCTCGCGCAGAAGTCCCTCCAGCGCCTTGCCTCCTCGGCGCCGAGCGTTTCGGGGAAGTTGCGCCCGTACAGCCGCCGGATCATCTGGGGCAGGCGCTCGTCGACAAAGCGCAGGGAATAGAGTTCCTGCTTGACTGCCGCCGGGCCGGAAGCGGCCAGCATGGCGTGCACCCTCCCCATCTTTTCGCGGTCCTCCTCGAGGAAGAAGCCGCCTGAGTAGATGCAGAGGTCGGGGTCGTCGGGGCGTTCGATGGGTTCGGGCATCGCGTAGACGGCGACCAGCTTCTGGAGCAATTCCCTGCTTTTCGTAAGCATTACCCGGTTCCGCTCGCAGGCCCCGAGGTCGATGCCGAGACGTTCAGCCGTGGGACCGTCCATGACCCTGGCCTCGGCGAGGAAGGGAGACCGGTTCAACTGGATGTTTACCAAAGGGAGGCGCGGAACGTCGAGCTCGTCCTTTTTCGTGAAGACGCGGCGGCGCAGTTCCTCGACGGGCAGGTCGAGGATGTCGCCCGGATCGAAGCGCAGGTCGATGGCGATGAGCTGGTTCTCGCGGTTGGGGTCGAAGGCCAGGGGTGCGACCAGGGTGCTGCAGCCTCCGGGCCCTGTGTGCAGGGCCGAGGAATGCACGAGGGGGGCCCTCTCGTCGAGCTTGATGAGGGGCCTGAGCGCCTTCTTGCCCCTATGCCTGAGATGCCACTCGAAGAGCTTCGGCTGCCGTTCGCGGAGGAGCCGTGCGAAGCCCAGGGTTGCCAGGACATCGCTTGTCGCATCGTGGGCTGACTCATGGGCGATGCCATTGGCCTTGGCGAGGGCCTCGAGCCTGAACACCGGCTTTCCCTCCTCGTCGGTTGGCCACACGATGCCCTCGGGGCGGAGATCGCGCGCCGCCCGGGCCAGGTCGATGATGTCCCAGCGTGAGCAGGAGCTCGCCCACTCGCGTTCGTAGGGGTCGAGGAGGTTGCGGTAGAAGAGGTTGCGCACGAACTCGTCGTCGAACTGGGCGGTGTTGAAGCCGACGCTTGTCGTTGCCGGCTCTGTCATTTCGGCGCGGAGCATTCTCGCGAACTCATACTCGGACAGGCCGACCTCGGTGGCATGCTGGGGCGTGATGCCGTGGACCAGGCAGGATTCGGGGCTGGGCAGGTAGTCCGGGGTGGGTCGCACATAGGTGACGAGCCGCTCACCTATGGGCTCCAGCCTGGCGTTGCTGCGGACGGCGGCGAATTGGGCGATGCGGTCGCCCCGGGAATCGAGGCCGAAGGTCTCCAGGTCGTACCAGAGGAAGCTTGGTGGCATGGCCGGATGATACTGCGCGCGGGGCTTCAGCCGCCACCAAAAGAACCGCAGCAGGGCGCGAATCCATCGCTTGACCGAAGGGGAGGGCTAAGGCGAGGATGCTGCGGTATGGGGCTATGCAAAGGAGAGCAGGATGATTGAAGGGAAGCTGGCTTGGGGTCTGTTGTCCACTGCGCGGATCAATTCTGTGGTTATTCCGCCCATCGGCGCCTCATCGCGCTCCATGCTCCTGGCAGTCGCGAGCCGCGATCCGCACAAGGCCCTGGCCTACGCCGAAGCCAGATCCATCCCCAGGGCCTACGGTTCCTATGAAGAGATGCTTGCGGATCCCGACATCGATATCGTCTACAACTCCCTCCCGAACAGCCTGCACGCAAGCTGGTCCATCAAGGCCATGCGCGCCGGCAAGCACGTGCTCTGTGAAAAGCCGATGGCGCTCACGGCAGCGGAGGCCGACGAGTTGGCTGAAACAGCCAAGGCCACAGGCCGGGTGGTCGCCGAGGCTTTCATGTACCGCCACCATCCGCAGACCCGCCTGGTGCGGAAGCTCGTCACGGAGGGGGCGGTCGGCCGGGTGCTCTCGATGCGGGGTTCCTTCACCTTTGGGATCAAGGATGAGAATGATCCGCGCCTCAATGGCGAACTCGGGGGAGGTTCGATCTGGGATGTCGGATGCTATCCAATCAGTTATGCGCGTTTTGTCGCAGGGGCCGAGCCGGTGGAAGCTCGCGGCCGCGCAGTGATGGGGAAGGGTGGGGTCGATGAGGGCTTCTGGGGCGAGCTCCTCTTTCCGAAGACGGAAATCCTCGCCGAGGGCTGCCTCCTCCAGTTCGACTCGGGCTTCCGTTCGCCCTATCGAACCCGCTTCGAGATCTCGGGCACAGAGGGAACGCTTACGGTCAGCTCTCCCTTCAAACCCGAAGCGGGAGACACGATCACCTTGAAACGCCTGGACCGTACCGAGACGATCGAGCTTGCCGCGGTCGAACTGTACGCGGGAGAGATAGCCGACATCGAAGCGGCAGTCATCGACGGAAAGCCGCAGGCCGTGGGGCTCGCCGACTCTCGGGGCAA
>JBMOIK010000168.1:0-8420 GCA_049317365.1 Rectinemataceae bacterium
TGGCTCTTCTCGGGCCAGCGGACTGGCTTCCCCAACCTGGTGGCCTGGGGGTTGGCCAAGAACGAAGCAATCGGGAACAACTACCGCGATCGGGTTGCAGCTGTCTGGAACTACCTCTTGGGCGCCAATCCCCTGTCGAAGTCCCACATCAGCGGACTCGGGGACCCGCAGAACCGGGTCCGCTGGCTGGTCAACGAAATCTGGGACTACCAGTGGAGGGCCCAGGCCGGCGGCGGCAAGGGCTGGCTCGAAGCACCTCCCGGCCTCGTGGTGGGAGACATCCAGCACGGCGACTTCCCGGGCTGGTTCGACAGCGCCTACAACGCGCCGCGCACGAAGCGGATGGAGCCCTCCCTCGGAGCCACGCCGCTCTTCTATCGCCACGTGGACGGCTGGCTCGTCATCAACGAGGCCAGCTCCCACACGGCAGCAGCCATGGCTGCCATCGCCCTGCCCTTCGCCAGATGAAAAAGCGGTTCCGGCAGCTGCCGGAACCGTTCCCTTCACCTGAGCCGGCCCCTGGCGCCCAGGGGTCTTACTAATTGTGTCATTTAGCCAGGACGGCACTGTACAGGAGATCCGTATTCCTGTAGCCGGCCTTGTCGAGATACCAGTCGGAGTACTGGCTTCCGCCACTCTTGACCCACGCTCCGAACTTCAGGAAGGCCGTGGAGATCTCGACGCCCTCGATGGGCCAGGGCATCTCGGCGGGGACCAGAAGCGCCCAGGGAGCGCCCTTCGAGCTACGGTAGTAGATCCCTTCCGAGAGGCTTGATCCATCGTCGGCAGTTCTAAGGAGGCTCAGGTCCGCCTTGCTTCCGGGATGCTGGCCCATTGCATGGACTTCCTTGCCACGGTTGTTGTCGACGACTATGAAGAGGTCGGGGGTGGCGGCGAGCGGCGAAGCTGCCACGCCTGGGTTGAAGGTGATGACGAGCTGGTAGGTCTTGGCAGCCAGTGACGGGGTTGAAGGCAAGGTGTTTACCCTGAGTTCCAGGCTGCCTGCGACTCCGAACTCGGTATGGCTGTCGGAGAAGATCGGCACGACCGAGGATGAGGAAGGAGCGTCGGATTCCACGCCGTTGGCAGCTGTGGAAAAAAGTCCGGAGCCCAGGTGTTGGCCGCTGACAGAAGCAATGCTCGACGCGGATACCGGGAGGGTCAGGGCGAGGCCGGAGGGTAGGCCGCCGCCGGCTGCCTTGAGACTGAGGTCGATGATCATGCTGACAGCCTTGTCGGCGGCGTTCTTTCTGGTTGTCACGCGGAAGCTGGCGACGAGGTCGTTGAAGTCGTAGTCACCCAGCGAGGGCCATCGGTCTTCGAAGAGGGCAGTGCCGTTGATCGTAGCCGAAGGCCAGGAAACAGTGGAGGAGTAGCTTGCGTCATAGGGGGATGCATCGTTGGCATCGAGGACGCCGTCGCCGTCGCTATCCCTCGGCGCGGGTGCCGCTATGACATCCGTGGTTTCAACAGCCGAAATCGGGCTGGAGCTGATGGCAAAGACTGCATCCGTGAAGTCGCCAGGTTTCTTTTCAGTACGCTGACTGTCCTCAAAGCCAAGGACAAAGGCAGTGTCCTTGGCTTCGCTGCTCTTGTAGAGAACGAAGGCCGTGTGGGCCCTGTAGCTGGATTCCGACTCAGGGTTGAACTGGGGCGTGCTATAGAAATTGTCTGCAGAGGCATTGGGCTGTCCGTTCCTGAAGCTGTTCGGTACGAGGACCCAGCCTATCGTGCTGCCTGCGGGGAAGGTAGTCGAATCCGTGTTGGTCCTGGAATCGTGGTAGACGAGCGTTATGCTGTCGCCAGGCTTGAGCCCGCCGCCGCTGAACTCCAGGGAAACGTTGGGGAAGGCGACCATCAGGGAGGCATTGGCGGGTTTTGTGGCCGCGCTGCCGGTCGTATACACATAGTATGCAAGGGCGTTGGCGTTTGCGGCCTTTTCGTGGAGGAAGCTGACCGTGATCTTCGAAGGAGCGGTGATGTTGATGTTCGAATGCGCGTGCTCATCGATGTAATTAGCCCTGTCGGGGCCATTTATCTCCGAGAGGGCCTGGCCGACTGTGGCCAGGAAATCGCCGGACAGGGGCATGTAGGGACGCTCCTGGAGGATGTCTGTGGGCACGCCCTCGGAATCATATTTGGAGATGCTCTGCAAGGGAGTCTCAGCAGTGTCCCTGGCAAGTGAACGGCTCGCGACCTTCCGGGCAGTGGGATCCCGGATCTCGGTTGGTGAGATACTCCGTTCAAAAGTGTCTGCGCCAGGGGCAAGGGTGACTTCCCTTTCGAAGAGGCCGACTGAAAGGGGGCGGATCGTGACCTGAGTCACGGCCACCGGTACGGAAACAGGAAAGCTCGCCACGCCATCAGCGGCAAAGCCCGATCCCAGTAGCACATACTCACCATCCTGGCCGATGGAGTAAACGCCGAGCTCGCCTGAATAACGCTCGATTGCTGTGGCGACTCGCACCGAAACAGTGAGCTTGAAATCCACGGAGCGAACAGTCGCAAAGTCAAAGCTTTCCGGTATCGCGTCAGTCCATACCGTATCGGCAGTCTGGGGAGGGTTGAACACGTAGCTGCATCCAGACAGGGTAAGAATGAGCGCCGCGAAGCCAGCTGCAACAAGGCCACTGGCCTTCCTGGTCGCCGAGCTGCTTGTTCTAACTATCTGATCCTTCATGGGGAACTCCTTTAGGAGGACAGTGTCCTCAGGAGTAAAGCTGCAAGAAGCGTGCCATGTCAGGAGCGAGCCAGGAATGGTGCTGAAAACCTGGAGCAGAGCCAATAGCTGGCCCTGAGTTGCCCGCGCGCTAGGGGATCGTCCATTTCGCTGATTGTGATTTTCTCACTCTGAGACGCACACTGCGAAGTCTTGAGACTGGGCTGCGGCAGCGAGGGCTTTGTCAGATGATCTATGTGAATTTGTGGTAGGCTTATTTCCAGCAGTGGGGCAAGGAGGGCTCCGATAAGCAATGCCACAAGACCGCCGTCATTCTGCCCATCGATACCTATGCTGAATTGTTAGAGGATCTTTCCGATCTCGCTGCCATTGCGGAGCGACGAAGCGAAAGCAGCGTTTCTCACTCAAACCTTCTCGCGTCGCTCAAGGCAGACACAACCTCGCATGGCATCGAAGGGAAGGCCTCGGCCGCGCCTTTCGCCCGCCCCGCATTCATGCTATCCTCCTCCCATGCCGATCACCAGAAACCCGCCCAAGGCAGTTCCCTACGCGATCGCCAACTTCGAGGAGCTGATCGAAGAGAACTATTACTTTGTGGACAAGACAGCCTACATACGCCTTCTTGAAAGGTACAAGGCCCCCGTCTTCCTCCGTCCACGCCGCTTTGGCAAGAGCCTCTATTGCTCGATTCTTGAGTGCTACTACGATGTAAACCGTGCGGGTAAATTCGACAGCCTGTTTGCCGGCCTGGATATTGGGACCTCTCCTACCAAGGAGAGGAACAGCTGCCTGGTCCTGCGCTTTGATTTCTCCAAGATTGAGGTCCGCTCATCCTACGAGGCGATCGAGAAGAGCTTTGCCAAGGAGTGCTACAATTCCTTTTCAGTCTTCCTTACGCGGTACAGAAAGCTCCTGGGACTTCCAGCCGATCGCTTTTCGGGCGCCGACAGTGCGGCGGAAACACTGGCTGCCATACTTCGAGCCCAGCGGGATTCCGGCGCCCCACGCCTGTTTGTCATAATTGACGAGTACGACAACTTCACCAACCAGCTCATCACTGCCCGCCAGGACGCGCTCTACCACGATCTGACGACGGGAGACTCCTTCTTGCGTACCTTCTTCAAAGTGATCAAATCCGGCTGCAATGATGCAATTCGCCGCGTTTTCATCACGGGGGTGCTCCCTGTCACGATAGACGACCTGACCAGCGGTTTCAATATCACGCAAATTCTCACCCTGGACCCCGAGTTCGAGAACATGATGGGTTTTACCCAGACGGAAGTGGATCGTTACCTGGACGCCATATTCGATGACTACGCCTATCCCTCCGATCGGAGAAGGGAATTGGGTGAAACGCTTCGCTCCCACTACAATGGCTATCGCTTCCGATCGGACGCCGAGGAAACCCTCTACAACTCGACCAGCCTCAATTACTATTTGCAAAAGCTTACCTTGGGAAATGGCCGCCAACCCCGCGAGCTGGTGGACGAAAACCTGCGCATGGATAGTGCCTGGCTTGAGCGACTGGCCGGCAGTTCAGAATCAGCCTTGGAAGCGGTGGATCGGCTTGTGCTGGAGGGCTCTTTGCCGGCGAGCGTCGAGCAGCTTGCCTCCAAATTCAGCATGAGCCGCTTCCTCGACCCCAAATTCCTGCCCGTAGCCCTCTTCTACCTCGGACAGCTCACCTACAAGGACGAGTTCGCCCTGGGCTTCCCCAATCTGACCGTCAAAAAAATCTTCATCGGCTACTATGATGAGCTTCACCGCCTCGACTCAGTCGATATCTTCGCGCCGCTGTTCCAGCGCTTTACGGAAAACAGGGACTGGGCTGCCCTCTTTGCAGGCTACTGGGAACATTACATCCGCAGCATCCCTGCGCAAACTTTCGATAAAGCCAACGAGAATTTCTACCGCAGCACCTTCTTCGCCCTCTGTTCCCGCTATCTGCAGCGTTACTTCGTCTTCAATGCCGAACTCAACCTGCCTTCCGGACGGGCCGACCTGGTGGCCTACGGTCGCACAGGTGAACTATTCGCAGACCAATTAGTCCTTTTTGAGTTCAAGCATCTGTCCCGCGAAAGAGCTAATAAGGAAGGCCTCGCATCATGGACAGAAGCACGGCCGGAAGACGTCGCACAGGCGGATCGCTACATCGGCGAGCTTTTGCCCGTCCACCCCGGCCGATCCTGCTCGCGGCACCTGGTCTACAGCTCTGGCAACGCGGAGTACCGGTTCTTTTAGAAACCGGACGGGAATCAGGGAGACAGCAAAAGAGAGCGGCCGGCGTCGATCTATCGACGCCGGCCGAATCAGACAACTTCCAGGGTTTGACCTGGGATCAGTTGTACAGGTAGCCCGTGGCGCGATAGCCATCCTTGTCCTGGTACCAGTCGGCAAACTGCGTTCCGCCGCTCTTCACCCAGGCGCTGAACTTGAGGTAGGCGGCCGAGATATCCGAGCGCTCTATCGCCCAGGGCATCTCGGCGGGGATAAGCATGGCCCAGGGTGCGCCGGCCTTGCTCTTGTAATAGGGACCGTTGGGCTTTACCGAGGCGTCATCAACAAGGCTGAACTGGGTGAAATCGGCCCTCGATCCAGGCTTCTTGCCAATTATGTGTATCTCGTGGCCCCTGTCTCCGCCTATGACCGCAAAGAGGTCGGGGGTCACCGTGAGGGTCGAGGCGTCTACCGCATCGGTAACGAAGGTGACCAGGAGACTGTACTGGATCTCGGCCTTGGGGGTCCCACCAACAACCGTATTGACCTTGAGATCGTCGGCCGAAGCCAGATTGAAGGCGAGGTGGCTGTCGGCAAAAATCGGGATGACCGAGGAGAAGGCGCCGTCAGCTTCGACCTTGTTGCTGGCTGAGGGAGCGAAGACCGGGGTAAGGGTTCCCTGCCCGGTGACGGAGGCTATGCTCGTAGAGGGAACGGGAAGAGTAAGGGCAAGGCCGGAGGGAAGCCCGCCACCGGCTGCGCGGAGCTTGACATCGACATACATCTCGACTGCCTTTCCCTTGGCATTCTTTACTGTCTTGGTTCTGATGTTGGTAACAAGGTCGTTGAAGTCATAGTCACCCAGGGAGGGCCAGAGGTCCTCGAAGAGGGCAGTGCCGTAGCTGCTGACCGAGGGCCAGCCGACGATGGCCGAGCGGAGGGCATCTTTGGGATATGCATCGAAGTTGTCCGGGACTCCATCTCGATCGGTATCCAGAATCTCGGAGGGACCGGGGATGCCGATGGTATCAATCGCGCTGGTCGGCGTGATGCTCACACTGTACAGGACATCATTGAAGTCATTGTCTGCGCTGGCCCGGGCAAGATCCTCGAAGGCGAGGAGAAGCACGGCTCCGTTATGCTTGGAGGGCTTGTCATAGTAGAAGAGGGCGACATGGGTCTTGTCAGCAGCTGTTCCAGAGTCGGGGTTCATGGAGGGAATTGAATAGTACCGGGCATTTCCCTCGCCGACGTTCACGCCATTGTAACCATTGGCCATGATGACCCAGGAGATCGTCGTACCAGCCTTGAAGAAGTACTTGCTCTGACCGGTGACAGGGTTCGGATTGACCAGCTTGAGACGGTCTCCAGCCACGAGGCCGCCACCGCTTCCGACATAGGAGGTGTTGGGAAAGGCAACCCAGATGGATGAGGTGGGGAGGGGGTTCGCAGGAGTCGTGCCCGTGGGGTAGGCGAAGTAGCCGAGGGCATTGCGATAGCCAGCACCTTCGTTGACGAAGGTGACCGTGACTTCGGCATCCTCGGTCAGGACCAGGTTGGAGCGTCCGGTAACATCCATGTAATCGGGTCTATATTTAGGGAGGGAGCCGTACTCGGGCAGGGTCGCGGTGATATCGTCGAGGAAGCCTTGGGAAAACACCTCACGTACAGGATCGAGAGCCGATGGGACGCCGTTGGCATCGAAACTCGAAACAGCGTTGAAACCATTGCCGATAAGGGTGCGGGCACTTCCTATAAGGGAGCGTGAAGTACCCCCAACCGATGCTGGAGTGTCGATCGTCGGATCGATCGTCACGTCCAGGGTTTTCGCAACGGGATCTATCGTCACTTCCCGCTCGAAAAGGCCGAAGGTCGAGGGTCGGATAGTCACCGTAGTGACCGAGGTAGGCACAGGAATAGTGAAGTCTGCGGATCCATCCGTCACGATGCCCGAGCCGAGAAGCTCGTAGCTTCCGTCGGCGTTCGGGATGTACACCCCGATATCTCCCGTGTAGAGCTTGACGGCTCCGTCAACCTGCACGCTCACCTTGAGTTTCACATCGACATTGCGAGAGGTATCGAAGCTGAAGTTCCTCGGTATAGCCTGGCTCCAGGCTGTCTCGGACGAAGGGCTGCCAGAGCCACCGAAAGAAAAGGTACATCCAGATAGGAAAAGTACGGTGAAAAAGGAAAAGGCAAAAGCCTTGGGTAGCTGCTGCACAGGCGAGTGCTTCCCTGCTTTGAAAATTTTACTCATTCCAGACTCCTTGAGGGCTGACAGTCCTCTACATATAGTATGCAATATCCGTGCCAACCATCAAGCAGTTCGTAAATATAAGCCCCGGAGCTGAAATCAGTGTGTCATGCACCTCAACGCCGGCCCTTTCCCGGCTTTAGTTGATGGGTGGATCGATCCTCGCATTCTCACATTGAGAATACGAGGGGTTTGGAGCCGGCGAATCCTGAGACAGATCAGGGGTTTATCAGTCCAAGATCCGGGGTAGGCCGGTTCGGTAGCTTTTGAGCCTTCGATAGAGGGTCGCGCGACTGATTCCAAGCTGCCCTGCGGCAGCGCCGACGTCGCCTCCTGCGGCGGCAAGGGCACGATCGATGGCGGCCTTTTCCAGGTCGGAGAGGCGCGGATCGTCCGGCACGGCGGATTCTCTTTCAGCTTGCTTCGGATCGCCACAGGACTCGATGGAAAGCGAGGCGGCCGGGGCTTGCTGCGCGGCAGGTGCACGCTCCTCCACAGCCGCCCGGGATTCCGGAGCGGCCTGGGGAGCCGGCTGCGCTGCTGCCGGGGCCTCCTGCACCGAGGCCTGCGGCTCAGGCAGGCCGTCTATGAAATTCGTGGGGGCGGAAATGACGATGCGGCGCATCGCATTGCGGAGTTCACGAACGTTGCCCGGCCATGGACGGCGGGCAAGCTCTTCAAGGGCAGGACGGCTGAGTTCTATCCTGCCCAGGGGGGAGAGCTCGGAGAACTCGGCAAGAAAGGCTTCGGCAAGAAGGGGAATGTCCTCGCGGCGCTCCGCCAGCGAGGGAACGTGGATGGGTATTTCCTCGAGACGGTAGTAGAGGTCGGCACGGAAGCTGCCCCGTTTCACGGCCTCACCGAGATCACGGTTTGTAGCGGCTACCAGCCTGATGTCCAGATCCCGCTCGCCGCTCTCTCCAAGCCGCCTGATCTTCCGGCTTTCGACCGCGCGCAGAAGGGCCCCCTGGAGTTCCAGGGGCAACTCCCCGACTTCGTCGAGGAAGAGGGTTCCTGCCTTGGCTTCCTCGAACCAGCCAGGCTTGTCAGCCTGGGCGCCAGTGAAGCTTCCCTTCGCATGGCCGAAGAACAGGCCCTCGGCGAGCTCCCTTGGAACGGCTGCACAGTTCACCGCGACAAAGGGCTTCATACCGCGACCGCTGGCCTCGTGAAAGGCCCGGGCAAAAAGCTCCTTGCCAGAACCGCTCGCGCCCAAGAGGAGCACTGCGGCGTCAAAGCTCGCCGCACGGTCGAGGAGGGCCATCGCTG
>JBMOIK010000169.1:0-8397 GCA_049317365.1 Rectinemataceae bacterium
AGGATACTTCCTCCGTCGCGATGAACCCAATTATCAAGTTCACCACCCTCTTCGGACTCCTTGCCATGGAGATCGCCATCTCGGCGAACTTCAGGAACGTGGCGCCCTGGGTCGGGATCGTGTTCTTCGTGGTGGCCCTCGTGTTTGTGTGGCGCTCGTTCTACACCATGCGCATACCGGTGCTGGAGACGGCGAAGGCGAAGAAGTAGTCTTAGTTAAGAAGACATCCGTTTTGCACAAGGGGGCGCCATCGTCATGGATGACGATGGCGCCCTCGCTTTATCCCGGACTGTGATCATTCGTGATGTCATGGATGCCAAGGCCTTGGCTAACTCGCCGAAGCTTGTCTTGCGCATTCAGGAGGCATAGTGTAATTTTTGATCATGGAGCGACAGTCATTGCAATTTGAATGGGATGCAGCCAAGGATCGCGCGAATCGGAAGAAGCATGGATTGATGTTTTCAAACGTCATCTCCGTTTTCAGGGATCCTGATATTTTCACCATCTATGATGAGCAGCATTCGGAACTTGAGGAAGACCGGTGGATTTCCATCGGACTGACGGAGAAAGGTCTCGTGTGCGTAGTCACCCATACATATTGGAAAGAAAACGGCATTGAGGCAGTTCGGATCATCTCGGCTCGAAAAGCAGGTGGTACCGAAGAGAAGCAGTACTTTTTCCTTAAGGGACGGTGAAAGTGATGAAGAGGAGTTATGACTTTTCAAAAGGCGAACGGGGCAAGTTTTACTTCGGCGACAAGCCCTACGATGTCGTGATTCACGTCGATCATGCCGAGCCGGGCGCTACCTTTGAAGTATTTACAGGCAAGGACGGGAAATATCATTTTCGGCTTTCCAACCCTGGGGGTGTGCTCTTCACGAGCGAGGAGGGCTTTGCGACCCAAGATGATTGTCTTGCCGCGATTTCGCAGATCAAGCAGGAATCGCTCCTTGCTCCGACGGTCTTTGCTTGATTTCACCTCATCTTTCATCCTGAACATATGCGTGTAGAATGACCGTGTCATGTCCGCCCCTGCTAATGCCGATTGCTTGCGCTCGATCTGAAAATCGTCTTTCGGTAGGAGAATTCTCCTTGACGGATTTCTGAAGCACATATAGTCTGCTGTCAGACAATCAAGGAGTGACAGTGGTTCCTGTCCAGAAAATGCCCATCACCGAGCAGGTGATCTCGAAACTCAGGGCATCGATCGCCAATGGCGAGTACGAGGAAGGCACGAAACTGCCCTCCGAGCAGTCGCTCTGCCAGGAACTCAAGGTGGGGCGCTCGACCCTTCGCGAGGCTTTCAGAGTCCTTCAGACCATGGGCTACATCGAGTTGAAACCCGGGAGGGGGGCCTTCGTTCAAAGCACTACCGGCAACGACCAGGTGAATGCCCGCGACTGGTTCCGCGAGAATGCCCTCCAGTTAAAGGACTTCATCGAGGTCAGGGAGGCTATCGAATCGCTGGCTATCCGGATCGCCATCGAACGAGGCACCGAGGAGGAATACGCGCGGATCGAAGAGATCAACGAAGGCTTCCTTCAGTCGGTGGGCAGGAACGAGGTGCCCGACATGGCTCGCCTGGACGAGGCCTTCCACGAGGCCATTGTCAACATGACCCACAACTCCCTGCTCATGAATATCAACAACCTTGTTTCCAGGGAGTTCCGGAAGTATCGGAGCATTTCCTTCGGGGTGCGCGCGAACGCGGAAAGCGCCTGCCTCGCACACGGGAAAATCGTCGCCGCCTTGAAGGGTAGGGATGAGCGCCTCGCCGTAGAGAGCGTTGTCTACCACCTCAAGCGCGTGATATCAGACATGGAATCCATTATCTCAGAATGATTTATTTGATCTATATTGTCTGATGGCAGACAATAATGCCTAATGGATAGTGAGGAGGTTTTGATGTTTTCCAAGGACCGGTATGGAAAGATACTCGTTCCAATCGTGACTCCCTTCAAGGAGAACGGGGATGTCGACTTCGATGCGATGGTGAAGATCGGGGAGATGCTTCTCGCCAAGGGCTGGGCTGATACCTTCATCCTGACCGGCACGACAGGTGAGTTCTTCACGATGAACGCGGCGGAGCGCATCAAGGTATACGAGACGATGTCCGCCGCCTTCATAGGCCGCGTTCCCATGATCGCGGGAACGGGCGCGGCCTCAACCCGAGAAGCGCTGGAGCTCACCCGGGCCGCCGCGAGGATCGGCTTCGAGACCGTGATGATCGTCGCGCCGTACTACACCAAGCCCTCGCAGCGGGAGATCCAGGAACACTTCAGGACGATCGCCTCTGCCGTTCCCATCGACATCCTCGTCTACAACATCCCGATCTTCACCGGTGTGAACACGAGTCCCGCCATGATCGGCGAACTCGCGAAGATCCCGAACATCGTCGGCATCAAGGAAGAGGCGGAGCTCAACGCGAAGCAGATGACCGAGTTCCTGAACGCCACGCCGGAGGACTTCATCGTCTATAACGGCGACGACACGATGGTCCTCGAATCCTACGTCCAGGGCTTCGAGCGCATCGGCGGCGTCATCAGCGGCGGCTCGCACATCGTCGGAGGCCAGATCCGCGAGATGATCGACCTCCTGCTGGCGGGCAAGGTGCGCGAAGCCTCGCTGATCCAGCGCCGGCTCCTGCCCCTCTACCGGATCATGGGGCAGGGCGGACGGACCAACCCGGTCTGCCTCCTCAAGGAAGGGATGAAGATGATGGGCTATCCCGCCGGCTATCCGAGGCAGCCGCTGCTCCCCGGAACCTCGGAAGAAATCGCCAAGGTCCGCGAGATGATGACCAAGGTCGGAGCCCTGGGAAAGAAGCCATGAAACGCGGGAACGAGCCACGGGGGGTCATCCCGCCGATCATCACCCCCTTCGACGCGTCGGGGGCCATCGATCGGGCGATCTTCAGGCGGGAGGTCCGGCATCTCATCGGCTGCGGGGTGCATGGACTGTCCCCCGGAGGCAGCACGGGCGAGGGGGCGAGCCTGACGGACAATGACCTCTCGACGCTCATATCAATTGTGAGGGAAGAGAACAAGGCAGGTTTGCCCATCGTGGCAGGCGTCATCCGCAGTTCCACGCAGGCGGCGGTCGCGACCGCCCTCGCCGCGAAGGCCGCAGGAGCGGATGCCCTCATGGTGACGCCCGTCTTCTACAATGTCCTCGTGCCGGACGACGATGGCAACGCGTCCTTCTTCCGAGAGATCGCCGAGGCTTCCGGGCTTCCCCTCATCGTCTACAACGTCGTGCCGCAGAACGAGATCGGCACGGAGCTCTTCTCCCAGCTGCTCGCCATCCCGGGCATCGTGGGCATCAAGCAGAGCGTAGGGGGCATCATGGCCCTCTACGAGCAGAAACTGGTCAACGGAGAACGCGGGGTGATCTACTCGGCCACCGACGAGATGATCGCCTCGACCTTCTCCCTCGGGGCGGACGGAGCGATTTCTGCCATCCTCTCGCTGTTCCCGAAGCGCTGCGTGCGGATGTGGGACCTCGTGTTGGCAGGCAGGCACGACGAGGCCAGGCGGATCCAGGACGAGATCCATCCGCTGTGGAGGGCCGTGCGGGGACCTCAGTTCCCGGCCAGGATGAAGGCGGCGCTCAGGATCATGGGCCGCGATTGCGGCTATTCCCGGTCACCGATGAGCGGCGTCAGCGAGGCCCAGCTTGCCACCATGAGGGTGTTGCTGGCCCAGGTCGGCGACGAGTGAGTTCGATTCGAGACAGGAAAGTCGATCGCGACACACAGTGTGCCGTCGCGACGGCTCCAAGGGATACAAGGAGGCAACTATGAAGAGGTTAGCGCTTTCCATGATGGTTCTTCTCCTGGCAGGAGAAGTCCTTTTCGCCCAGGGGACGAAGGCGGCCGTGCAGTATCCGGTCAAGCCCATCGAGCTGGTCGTTCCCTTCGCCGCCGGCGGCGGGACCGACGCGGTCGGGAGGGCTATAGCCGCCTCCCTCAAGGAGATCCTCAAGCAGGAGGTCGTCGTGTCGAACAAGACCGGCGGCGGAGGCTCCGTGGGCATGATCGATGGCTTGAACGCGAAGCCCGACGGTTATACCCTCATCGTGTTCACCCGGGAGGTGGTCTCGTTGCCGCTGCTCGGCCAGGCCCCCTTCAAGACCATGGACTTCAAGTTCCTCGGGAATCTCAACATAGATCCGCCCGTGGTCGTGGTCCAGTCGACGTCGAAATACAAGACCATCAAGGACCTGCTCGATGACATGAAGGCCAACCCCGACAAGCTGAAGTTCGCCGCCTCTGTTGTTCCCAATTATTATGGTATCCAGCTGGCGATGACGACGGGTTTCAAGTTCGTCACCGTGCCCTTCAACGGGGCCGCGCCGGCGCTTACCGAGGTCCTTGGTGGCAGGGGTGATTTCGCCATCGTCGGTCCGGGAGAGGCACGGGCCCAGGTCGAGGCTGGCAATCTCCGTCCCTTGGCGATCATGGCCGAAAGCAGGATTGCGGGTCTGTACAAGGACGTTCCGACCTTCAGGGAAGCCGGGCTGGACATTGTGAGCGGTACCTACCGGGGCATAGCCGCCAGTCCTGCCTTGCCCGAGGCCATTGCCAAGATCCTGGAAGATGCCCTCGCCAAGGTCGCGGTCGATCCCGCCTTCGTGCAGTTCATGAACAAGGCCTACCTCGGCATCGGCTACAAGAACTCGGCCGATATAACGAAGTTCGTCCAGAAGGACATCGAGATCCTCAAGCCGATCATCGAACTCGCCAAGTAGCAAAGGCTTCGACGGGGCGGTCGCGGCTTCGAGCGGCTTCCGCCCCCCTACCGGCGATTGAACATCGGCCCCGCTGCGTTTTCAGGGTAGACTAGGGGCCTGGAATCCGGGTTTCGGCGATCACAGCAGGTGAAGGCGGAGTTTCCCATGAAGGCTTTGAAGCTAGGTATCGGGCTCGTAATCGTGGTGTTCGGAGCGCTGGTCTTTGTCCAGTCATTCTCATTCCATTACTACACCAAGTACGGACCCGGTTCAGGGTTCTTTCCCATCTGGATGAGCGGAGCTTTGCTCGTCCTCTCGCTTGTCTTCATCGTGGAATCCATCCTTGGGAAGGAAGCCAAGGGCGAGGAGATCCTGCCGAGGGGGAAGAGTCTCATCTACATCCTCGCCTCCGTCGGAGGAGTCGCGCTGTTCATCATCCTTGTCCCTCCGCTGGGATTCACCATCCCCTGCGCTATCATGCTGTTCCTGATGATGGTTGGGTTTTATCGTTGGTATGTTTCCATCCCCTTGGCCCTGGTGTCGTCCTTTGTCCTCCTTGTCGCATTCCAGTCACTCCTGGGACTGTCGCTGCCGGTCAACGCCCTCGGATTCTAAGGAGTGCCGCATGGATTCGATCTCCGGCCTTTTGCTTGGCTTCAGCACCGCCCTCCAGGGCGGGAACATCCTGTTCTGCGTCATCGGTGTCTCAGCTGGAATGCTCGTCGGCATCCTGCCAGGGCTTGGTCCGGTCACCGCCATCGCCCTCCTCCTGCCCGTGACCTTCCGAATGGAGGCCATCCCCGCCATCATCATGCTCGCCGGGATCTACTACGGATCGATGTATGGCGGGACCATCACCTCGATCCTGATCAATGTGCCAGGCGAGGCAGCCTCGGTGGTAACCTGCATCGACGGCCACGCGATGGCCAAGAAGGGCAGGGCCGGAACCGCGCTTGGAGTAGCCGCGATAGGGTCCTTCATCGGTGGAACCGCGACCGTGATCGGCCTCAGCCTCCTGGGTCCGCCCTTGGCGAAACTCGCCCTGGGCTTCGGTCCGCAGGAGTTCTTCGCCATCATGTTCCTCGGAATGACGATGATCATGGGACTGATCGGGAAGTCCCTGATCAGGGGCATGCTCTCCGCGGTCCTTGGCCTGACCCTGGCGATGATCGGTATGGATCCCATGTCTGGCGCGCTCCGCTTCACCTTCGGAGAGGCGAACCTCATGGAGGGTCTCGACTTTGTCGTCATCGCCATGGGCCTGTTCGGGATATCAGAGGTTCTTCTCGGTTACGAGACCATCAGTGCCGGAAAGCACGTCGAGCGCATCAGCAAGCTCCTTCCCGAGCGCGATGAATGGCGTCCCACCATGGGGGCCATCGGCCGCGGGACCTTCCTCGGATTCCTCCTGGGGTTGATTCCGGGAGCGAACGCCGTCATCGCGTCGGTGCTTTCCTATTCGCTTGAAAAGAAGATCGCCAAGGATCCCTCGCGCTTCGGCAAAGGAGCGATAGAAGGAGTCGCCGGGCCCGAGACCGCGAACAACGCCTTCGCCGGTTCTGCCATGATTCCCCTCTTCACCCTTGGCATTCCTACCTCGCCGACGGTGGCCATCCTGTTTGGAGCCTTCATCATGCACGGACTCACGCCCGGACCTGCCCTCTTCAATGAGAATCCCACACTGGTCTGGGCGATAATCGCCAGCATGTACATCGGCAACGCGGTGCTCCTGGTGTTCAACATGCCGATGGCCCGACTGTGGGCCAAGATCGCCTTCATACCCGAAAGGATACTCTATCCGATAATCATCGCCGTCGCCGTCGTGGGGGCATATTCAACGAGCGGAAGCCTCTGGCAGGTGGGCGCGATGCTCATCGCGGGAATCGTCGGCTACTTTTTCAAGAAGGTCGACATCCCCCTCGCTCCGCTGCTCTTGACCTTCGTCCTCGGGAAGCTCATGGAGAACACCTTCATACAATCCATGATCTATTTTGGCGGCAACGTGCTCGGCTTCTTTGCCCGGCCCATATCCGGCACGATCCTGATACTTGCGTTCATCGTGCTTGCGTTCAGCATCATATCAGCCTGGAAGGGCAGGAGGGGAAGCCTTGGCTCGGACATCGAGGTGTGACCTCATGACCAGTTGGTAAGAAAATTGGATGAGGGAGGGACCATGAACGCACGGCAACTCACCATCGAGTCATTGAAGGAGGGCGGAAAGCCCGACTCTGTGGCCGCCGGTCCATTCACGGGCTACTTCGCCGCGGAGCATGCCGGGATCCCGCTTGGGAACTATGTCACGAACGGCAGGCTCATCGCCGAGGGGCAGCTGAGGCTCCAGGAAGACCTGGGCCAGGACATCCTGATAACCGCCGCCGACACGTATTACATCGCCGAAGCCTTCGGGCTGAAGGTCGACATGCACCAGGACGCCCTGCCGACGGCGAAGGCGCCGCCTTTCAACGACCCCGGAGAGATGCGTCACCTGAGAGTGCCCGACCCCTTCGCCGATGGACGCATGCCGGTGTACCTCGAAGCCCTCGAGTGCCTTCGCGCCGCGGTCGGCGATGATCTGGCGATCCGCGGAACAGGTACGGGGCCCTTTTCGTTGGCGGCCTATCTGCTCGGCATCGACAATTTCATGCTCAGGCTGATGGATATCGAGTCCGGTGAATCCAGCGACGATGCCGAGCGGAACATGCGGGATGTCCTCGAGTTGATGACCGAAACCACGCTGCGCTTCGTGGAGGCGCAGGCGGATGCGGGGGCAGACATCCTGTATGTCGGCGACTCCCTGGCTTCGCTCAACATGATCTCTCCCCGACTGTACCGCGCCTGGGTTCAACCCTATCACCGGAGAATATTCACGGCATTGAAGGGGAAAATTGGCCAAACAGCGCAGTACACCATGATTCATATGTGTGGAAGCAACATGGAGATCCTGGAGGACATGGTCCAGACTGGCGTGGACCTGATCGAGATAGATTCGGCCATGGATCTCGCCGAAGTAAGCGCGGTTGTCAGGGGACGCGCTGCCGTGATCGGCAACATCGACCCGGTGCATGTGCTGAAAGAGGGGCGGCCAGAGGAAGTGACGCGGGCCTGCCGGGATGCCGTCGGGAAAGGAATCGCGGGCGGCCGCTTCATCCTCGGGAGCGGCTGTTTCGTCTGCCCCGGGACAGCGCTCGAGAACCTCAGGGCCATGGTGGACTGCGCGCATGGATGGAGGAGGTGACTTTCGCGGGAAAGTGAACCTGAACCATGGTAATTGGTCGCTCAAAAGCCAGGAAGCAGGCTTCTGGAGCGTATCCTCCCGGAGGGATAGCCGTTCGAAAAGAACCAAGGTCGTCTTGGCATCGCGGTTTCTGGAATATTCCTGATTCGATTGTGCATAGAACGAACTGAGTCGTGGGGGAAGGGCGGGATCGCCGGCGCCGTTCATGCGCGACGCTGGGGCGGGCTCGAAGAGATCGCCCCCAAAAGCCATGCTTCAGCGGCGACGGAAGCCCGCCCGTGGGGGAGCAGCGGGAGACTGGCGAAGCGCCTTCGAGGGATTCCGGATTCGCGCCGAATGGAGGAGCGCCTTCGCCAATCGTGAATCTGCGGCGTGATGGGGCAAACCCGGAACGCGCCTTGCGGAGTATGGTCGGACGACGGGTGTCGGGG
>JBMOIK010000170.1:0-8374 GCA_049317365.1 Rectinemataceae bacterium
TACGGTCGTGGGACAAGGGGCGGGACGAGAGGAACTCCTTCCACGACCTCATGCGCCGCCGCGTGCGCGAGGTCCTCGTGGTCGGCAGCGACTACGACTGTTTTGTCATGGAAGTCGACGGGGTCTTCGTCGAGCAGTCCTTCGGCGAGTATTTCAGGCTCAATCTCGACTCGGCTCCTCGCATCACCTCTGCAGGGGACAGCACCGAGGCCCTGAGGCTCGCCGGCGAACGCGAATTCGACACGGTCATAGTCATGGCGGGCACGGATTTCCTTCCCGCTGTCGAGACTTCCGACCGTATCAGGACCGAGCTCCCCCACGTGCCCCTCCTCCTCCTGGTGGTCAACAACGCGGTCCTTGCCTCGATCGAGGCAGCCCGGCCTGACCTCTCTTCCCTCGACCGGGTCTTTGTCTGGAACGGCTATTCCAAGCTCTTCATAGGCATGTTGAAATTCGTCGAGGACCTCCTCAACGCCGGCGCCGATGCAGATACGGGGCTTGTGCGCGTCATCCTCCTGATCGAGGAGTCGGTCCGCCAGTACTCCCGCTTCCTCCCCCTCCTGTACCATGTGATCCTTTCCCAGACCCAGGCCCTCATCGAGGAGGAGAACGGCGACGGCATTTACAAGCTCCTCCGGAGCCGCTCCCGTCCGAAGATCCTCCTGGCCAGTGATTTCGAGCACGCGACATCCATCCTTGAACGGCACCGTGCCCAGCTCCTGGCCGTCATCAGCGACATCGATTTCACGCGCGCGGGAGGTACGGAGCGCGAGGCGGGCCTCCGTTTCCTGTCCCTGGCCCGCGATGGCGCGCCGGAGCTGCCCTTTGTCATCCAGTCGGCCGAGCGCGCCGACCGACAGAGGGTCGAGGACCTGGGTGCAGCCTTCCTCTGGCGTGACTCGCCCTCGGTCGAGCATGAGCTCGGACAATTCCTCAGGGGCAGCCTCGGCTTCGGTCCCTTCCTGTTCCGTGACCACAGCGGCGCGGTTGTCGCCGAAGCGCGCAACATGGAGGCTTTCATCGAGAGGATCGCCGAACTGCCGCCGGACATCATCATCCGCCATGCCGAACACAACCACTTCTCCATCTGGCTGTCCGCGCGCGGCGAGCAACGCTACGCGCGCATCATCAGGCCCTACCACCTCGACGATTTCGGGGAGGAGGAAGCGCTCAGGGCCTTCATCGTGCGGGTCCTCTCTGACATCAGGCATGAGCGTTCGCGCGGGACGGTTCCCGCCTTCGACGAGGCGCACTTCCACGACGACGATTCCTTCACCCGCCTCGCCACCGGTTCGGTGGGAGGGAAGGGGAGGGGGCTCATCTTTGCACGGAGTGTCATCAACCACCTCGACCTGAGTGCTGTGATCGAGGGCATCGATGTGAAGATCCCCCGCACGGCCCTGGTCGGCATCGACGAGTTCGAGCGCTTCCTCGACGTGAACGGCATCTTCTCCTTCGCCTTCTACGAAGCCAGTCCCGAGGAGGTCATCGAGTGTTTCCTGGCCTCTCCCCTCGATCTGGAATTCGTGGAGCGGCTCAGGAGCTTCGTTCTCGCCACTGATCGCCCCATCGCGGTTCGCTCCTCGGGGCTCTTCGAGGACATGTTGATGGTGCCCTTCTCCGGCATCTACGAAACCCTCCTCATACCCAATTCCGACAGCGATCCCGAGGTCCGCCTCGGTCAGCTCTGTGACGCCATCCGGCTTGTCTGGGCCAGCCTTTTCTCGTCGAAGGCCAAGTCCTACTTCGAGGTGGCCCGTTACCAGCGCGAGGAAGAAAGGATGGCTGTCGTCCTCCAGGAGGTCGTCGGCCGCCGCCGGGGTCGTTGGTATTACCCCCATGTCTCGGGTACTGCGCAATCCTACAATTACTACCCAATTTCCTATCTGAAGCCCGAGGACGGGCTCTGCGTCGCGGCCCTCGGCCTGGGTTCCTGGGTGGTGGACGGAGGCGCGAGCCACCGTTTCTGCCCGCGCTACCCGAAGCTCGATGTCGTGCAGCCCGAGCGCATGAGGGATAGTTCGCAGCGCTCCTTCCGTGCCATCGACCTCGAACGCTCGCGGCCCGACCTCCGCGCCGGCGAGGACGCGGCGATCGAGGAGCTGGACATCGAGGAGGCGGAGAACGATCCGAAGTTCCGCTTCCTCGCCTCGACCTGGGACCCGGCCAACGACCGCATCGTGCCTGGCTGTTCCTCGCCAGGGCTCCGCTTCATCGACCTGGCGAACATCTTGAAGCACGATGCCCTGCCGCTGGCGCGGCTGATCGACATCGTGCTTGACATCGGCTCGCGCTCCATGGGCTCTCCCGTGGAGATAGAGTACGCGCTCAACCTCGACGAGGAGACGGGAAGGCCAGCCTTCTACATCCTCCAGCTCAAGCCCCTCATCCGGAACGACCGTGGCGCCGATGTCGACCTGGATTCCCTGCCCAAGGACGGCTACCTCCTGGCCTCGGAGCGCAGCATGGGCAACGGCCGCGTCGGCGACGTCTCCGACATCATCTGGATCGATCCTTTGCGCTTTGTCCGATCGAAGACGCGGGACATCGCCCGCGAGATAGAAAGCCTCGACCGCAGGGTCGCGGAGGAGGGTCGGCGCCACCTCCTCATCGGCTTCGGACGCTGGGGGACCCGCGATCCCTGGCTCGGCGTGCCTGTGGCCTATTCCCAGATCGCCCACGCGCGCGTGATCGTCGAGGCCGACCTCGAGGACTTCCGCGTGGAGTCATCGCTGGGATCGCACTTCTTCCACAATGTCACAAGTATGAATATCGGGTATATGACGATTCCATGGAGGGGCGGCGGCGCAGACAGCGGCGGCGGTGCCGATCGCGGCGGCGTGGACTGGGACTGGCTCCGCGCCGGGCCGAGGGGGGGCGAGACCGAGCACTGCGTGTGGACGCGCCTTGAGGCTCCCCTCGACATCGTGATGGACGGCAAGGCCTCGAAGGCGGTGGTCTTCCGCACGCGGCGCGAGGTCGCAGCCCCTGAGGACGAGGTCGCCGGGCCCGGCTGGGGCTCGGACTCAGGGGAGTGACCGGCCGAAGCGGAGGAACCGGAGCGAACGCTTGCGGGGAATGGCGGACGCGCCGTATCATCGGCCCATGCAGTACGGCGAGCTTGTCTCCTCCTGGGCCCTCGATCGGCGCGACCGTGGCCTTTTCCATGACCTCATGCGCTGGCGGGTCCGCGAGATCCTCATCATCGGCAGCCTCTACGACTCCTTCGTCGTGGAGGCCGATGGCTTCCTCACCGAACAGATGTACGGAGAATACTCCAGGCTCAACCTTACCTCGATGCCTCGTTTCACCTCGGCCTACACCGAGGAATCAGCCCTCGACCGCTTCGGATCGGGTTCCTTCGACCTCGTGATAATCATGGCCGGCCTCGACGTCGAGCGGCCCCTACGGCTCGCCATGGAGCTCAGGGCGCGCTCACCCACCGTGCCACTCCTCCTCCTGGTCCTCAACAATTCCACCCTCGCCGAGCTCGACACGACCCGGCCCGAGTTCGCCTTCTTCGACAGGACCTTCGTGTGGAACGGCTACTCGAAGCTCCTCGTCGGCATGATCAAGTACGTCGAGGACAGCCGCAACGCCGACGCTGACACGGGCTCGGGCCTCGTGCGCGCCATCCTCCTCATCGAGGATTCGGTACGCTATTACTCGCGTTACCTGCCACTGATCTACTCCATCCTCCTCAAACAGACCCAGGACCTCATCGAGGAGGAGAGCGGCGTCGAGACCTACCGCCTCCTCCGCGCACGCACCAGGCCGAAGATCCTCCTTGCATCGAGCTTCGAGGAGGCCGAGGCAACCTTCACCAGGCACGAGGGATCGATACTGGCCTTGATCACCGACCTCCGTTTCATGCGCGCGGGCCGCTTCGATCCCGAGGCAGGCTTTGCCTTCGCCCGCTTCGCACGCTCGCGAAAGGCGGATCTGCCGGTCCTCGTCCAGTCGAGCGAGGCCGGAGTCCGTGCGACTGCCCTGGCCATTGGTGCGTCCTTTGTCGAGAAAAGCTCCGAATCCCTGGCCCATGAACTCGGAGATTTCATCCGGAGCCACCTCGGCTTCGGTCCCTTTTCCTTCCAGGACGGGGATGGAAAGACCATAGCAACTGCGAGGACCATGGAGGAGCTCTCGCAGTGCCTCAGGTCCGTACCCGCTTCCTGCACAACCGAGCACGCGCGGCGCAATGATTTTTCGACCTGGCTCGGAGCCCGCGGCGAATACCGCTTCGCCTCGATCCTGCGTGGCATGAGGGTCGACGATTTCGCCTCCTCCGAGGACATCAGGAGCTTCCTCGTACGCGTGGTGGACCATGTGCGGCTCGAGAAGGCCGAGGGTCTCCTGCCTGAGTTCGCCAAGGAGATCTACTCCCTGCCGGGTTCCCTTTCGCGGATCGGCTCGGGCTCGGTGGGAGGGAAGGGGAGGGGTCTTGAGTTCATCGCGAGGGTCGTCGAGACCGAGCGCCTGGACGAGGATTATCCCGGCCTCTCGATCGCTGTCCCCAGGAGCGCCTTTATCGGCATTGACCTCTTCGAGGAGTTCCTCGAAAAGAATGGCCTGTGGTCCGAGGCCTACTACGGGGAAGCGGGCGGCGGCATCGCCGATCGTTTCGCCCGCTCTGAGTTTCCCGAACGCTTTCTCGAACCGGCTCGGCGCTTCCTCGCTGCCTGCCATGTACCCGTGGCCCTCCGATCCTCGGGACTCCTCGAGGACATGGTCATGGTACCGATGGCTGGCGCCTATGAAACAGTATTCCTACCCAATGACGGGCCGGATATCGAAGCTCGGCTCTCTGACTTCCTCGCTGGCATCAAGCTGGTGTGGGCGAGCCTCTTCTCCTCGCTGTCCCGGAGCCACATCGAGGTTTCGGGTTACCAACTCGAGGAGGAGCGGATGGCTGTCGTGGTGCAGGAACTCGCCGGGCACCGCGATGGGAGCCTGTTTGCGCCGACAGCTGCGGGGATCGCCTTTTCGGCATTGAATGGGGAGGGTCCCGGCTTTGCCCTGAGTCCGGGCTTCGGCAGCCAGGTCAGCGGGGCAGGCAAGGGCATTTTCATGCCGCTCGGAAACCCCTCCTTCTCCGGTCTCGACTGGCCTGACAGCTATCCGGTTCTCCGCCTGGACGGTACTGGCAACCCTCAGTCCTCCGATTCCCTCCCTCTCTCGGAGACTGCCGTGACCCACGCAGCATCTCGGTCCTCAGCCGAGGCGGCGGGCGAAAGGGTCCTCGCTGCCCTCCATGATTCAGGAGCCTGCGCTGCCCTCGACCACCTTCTTGGAATGGTCGGCTATGCCTACGGCAACCAGGCAAGCATCGAGTTCGCCTTTGACTTGGTGGAGGGCGCCAAGCCCAGACTCGAGCTCCTCCAGGTCCGGCCGCTGTGCATCACAGGCGGCCTTCCCTCGCTGGGAGCACCCGTGGCCTCCACCGAGCTTCAAATTCTGGCCGAGGGGAGGCTTTTCGGGAGCTTTCCCCAAGGGCAGATCAGGGACATTGTCGTGCTTCAGCCAGGCGCGCAGGCACAGGCACAGGCACAGGGTCCGACAGAGGAGAGCCGGCGGGGCGATCCTGCCCTGCGTGCTCTCGACCGGGCTATCGCTGCCGAGGGAAGGGGCTATGTCCTTGCGGGCCTTGGCCTTCCCTTCGGCAGTCTTGTTTTCCCGGACGTCGCAAACGCCACCCTTGTACTTGATCTGGCGCCTGCGGACATGACTGTCGAAAGCGCAGTTCCCTCGCTCGGCTCGCACTTCAGCTCCAACCTTATCGCGGCGGGCTCTGGCTGGCTCCATGCGCGATCCCTGTACGCGCGCCCCCTCGATGCGGAGGGCTCGCCGATCGCCTGGCTGCCCCCTGGGTTTACCCTCGCCGGGAGTTCGGGCAGCTGGCTCAGATTCGGCGCTCCCGGAAACCTAAGCCTCATCGGAAAGGGCGAGCTGGTCATGCTCGTACTTACGCGCCCCTGAACCCCGGGCGGACCCGAAGGAAGGCCCAGTGTGCCTTCGTTGACGGAGGCCTTTTTTTTCGGCATTATGCCGGTGCTCGCGCCGGGAACCGTCCTGGCGCGTCCTTTTGTACAACGTACCGATTGTACAACGTACCGAGCCTTGACCAGCATCCGGAGCACCCAATGGACGCACGCAGCATTGCCAAGAGCCTCCACCCCCTCGAAGTGAAGGTCCTTCTCCACTATGGTCCCGAGGATGATCTCGACGCAGGTCGACTGATCCGCGACCTGGGCTACAAGGAAGGGCAGGCAAACCAGGCCTTTTCCTGGCTTGCCGCAAAGGCTCTCGCGACCGAAGCCGGCCGCAGCGCCCGCATCGTGTACGAGCTCACTCCCTTCGGTCGCCAGGCAGCCGTTTCGGGCACCGCCGAGGAGCGCATCCTCAAGCACCTGGCCGATAGCGGACCCGCCCGCCTGCCTGAAATCGTCCTGGCCCTCGGGCTTGAGCAAAAGGATGTCGGATCGGCCTTCGGCCAGCTCTCCCGGGAGGGGGCCCTCTCCCTTGACGGGGAAAAGCGCGCGGTCCTGGATCCCGCCTGGTTCGACACTGCCCAGGCCAGCGGGAAGAAACCCCGCCTGGCTATAGTTCATGATCTCGTAGCCACGGCTGCCGCCAGCGCGGACGGCATCATTGACGATGCGGAACTCGATGCCGCAGGAAAGTCCGCCATGGCCGGCATCGCCAAGAAACGAGGCGCCGGTGACTCGGCCTTCCGGACCGCTGACCGGGAGATCGTCACGTACCGCCTTTCCCTCTCCTCGACGGATGTGCGGATCGCCCTCCAGTCCGAGGGTCTCACCGGCGATGAACTGGGCCCTGTCACCGCTGACATGCTCGCACGCCGCTCTTGGGAAGGTGCGACCTTCAGGCCCTACAACGTGAAGAGCCCCACGGCCCGCCTCATTCCCGGCCGCCGCAATCCCTATGTGGAATTCCTCGAGTCGGTCAAGGACAAGCTCGTCTCCCTCGGCTTCGAGGAGTTCGACGGCGGCCTTGTCGAGACCGAGTTCTGGAACTCCGACGCGCTCTTCATGCCCCAGTTCCACTCGGCCCGGGACATCCACGACGTCTACCACATTGCCGACCCGGTCAAGGCGAAGGCCATCGAGGAGCCCTATCTTTCCAGGGTCGCCGCGACCCACGAAAGCGGCGGCGAGTCGGGTAGCCGCGGCTGGAACTACTCCTTCGACAAGGAATTCACCAAGCGGCTCATACTCCGCAGCCAGGGGACGGTCCTCTCCGCGCGGCAACTCCCGACAGCCAAGGTCCCCGGCAAGTACTTCGGCATCGCGCGCTGCTTCCGCTACGACCGCGTCGACGCCACCCACCTCTCCGACTTCTACCAGACCGAGGGCATCGTCATCGGCGAGGAAGTCAACCTCCGCACCCTCCTCGGGATGCTCGAGATCTTCGCCCTCGAGGTTGCCGGCGCCACTGAAGTGAAGTACGTACCCGGCTACTTCCCCTTCACCGAACCCTCGGTCGAGGTGCACATAAAACACCCTGTGCTAGGATGGTTTGAATTGGGAGGATCCGGGATCTTCCGCCCCGAGGTGACCGAGCCCCTCGGGATCAAGGTCCCTGTGGCCGCCTGGGGCATCGGCATCGACCGAATGGCGATGATGGCCCTCGGGATCAACGACATCCGCGAGCTGTTCAGCCCCGACCTCGAGAGCGTCCGCTACCGCCGGGCGAAGCTCTGAGCGCAGCCCTTTCGATTGGAGTGAACAATGCCCAAGATTGAAGTGAACGAAGGCCTTTTCTTCTCCCTCCTCGGCCGCAGGATGGAGCGCACCGAACTCGAACATGCCCTCCAGGCCGCCAAGGCCGAGGTCGATGAGTGGGTGGGAAGTGGCGCGCAAGGAAGCGCGCCTCTGGGTTCTACGGGCGGAGCCCGGAACGTCATGGATGATGCGGTCATCAAGATCGAGCTCAACGACACGAACAGGCCCGACCTCTGGTCCACCGCCGGCCTTGCCCGCCAGCTCAGGCTCAAGGCCGGCGCTACCCGTCCCAATTACCCCTTCTTTTCCCGGCAGGGGGAGGTCCAGGCTGCGTCCCGCACAGTCGTCGTCGAGGAGTCGGTCGGGGGCGTCAGGCCTTTCCTCGCGGGCTTCTGCGTCTCGGGCAGGGGCATCGACGAGGCCTTCCTCAAGGACATGATCCAGACCCAGGAGAAGCTTGCCTGGAACTTCGGCCGCAAGCGCAAGTCCATTTCGATGGGCATCTACCGCAGCGCGAAGATCCAGTGGCCCGTGCTCTACCGGGCCGTCGAGCCGCGCTCGGTCCGCTTCGTCCCCCTCCAGGAGACCAGGGAGATGGACCTCCTCCAGATCCTGGCCGAGCACCCCAAGGG
>JBMOIK010000171.1:0-8349 GCA_049317365.1 Rectinemataceae bacterium
AGAACACTGGATACTCGGCCGTCGGCGCCATCCTGGGCCTCGTCATGATGGTCACGGCCCTCATCACCTTCGCGTCGGTGCGCGAACCCGACCACTCGAAGGAACCGAAACCCACCGAGAGGTTTTTCGAGACCTTCCTGGCCGTCTTCAAGAACCGGCACTATGTCATCGTGCTCCTGACCTACGCCCTCAACCTCACCGCCCTCACCTTCGTCCAGGGCATACTCGCCTATTACTTCAAGTACCTCTACCGGAACGAGGCCATGACCACCCTGGCGATGGTCCTCCTCCTGGTCACCGCGATGTTCTGTATACCGATATCCGTATTTGTGTCCAAGCGCATCGGCAAGAAGAAGACCTACCAGTTCTCCCTGGCCATGCTCGCCATCTCCTGCATCGCGATCTTCTTCCTGGGCCACATCCTGGGCATGAATTTCTTCATCGCCATGATGGTCTTCGCCGGCATCGGCATCGGCTTCGGCTATGTCGCCCCCTACGCGATGGTTCCCGACACCGTCGAGTTCGACGCGATAAAGACCGGCAAGCGCAAGGAGGGAGCCTTCTACGGCATGTGGACCTTCACCTCGAAGGTGGGGACCTCCCTGGCCATCGCCCTGACCGGTGTCATCCTCAGCCTGGCCAATTACATCGCACCCTCGACCGCAGACCTCTCGCCCTTCCAGCCCGAGTCGACCCTCTTCGCGATACGCATGCTCATCGGCCCCATTCCGGCCCTGACCTTCATCGCCGCCATCGTGCTGGTCCAGTTCTACGCCCTCGACGAGAAGACCTACGCAAAGATCCTGGCCGAAGGCAAGGCGACGAGTTAGTCGACCCTTTCGAATTAATACTGTCGTGGAGGAAGCCTTATGACAAACCTGATACTCTGTGGCGGCGCCGGAACACGGCTCTGGCCCCTGTCGCGGCAGGCAACGCCCAAGCAATTCGTCGATCTCATCGGGGGGCAGACGCTCTTCGGACGGACCGTTTCGAGAAACCTGGCATTGGTTGATTCCTACATCATCGTCACGGGGGCCGAGCAGTATCCCCTGGCCAAGGCCCAGTTCAAGGCAGCCGCCCACGGCGAAAAGAAGGTGGGCTTCATCCTCGAGCCCCTGGGCCGCAATACTGCTCCGGCCATCGCCCTGGCCTGCCTCGGTTTGCCGGTCGACGAAGTCGTCCTGGTCACCCCCTCCGACCACGAGATCACCGACCAGGCCGCCTACCTCGCGGCCGCCGCCGTCGCAGGTGAAGCCGCCGAGGAAGGATGGCTTGCGACCTTCGGTATCACTGCGGCTTACCCGGAAACCGGCTACGGCTACATCGAGGCTGGCGCTCCGACCAGGGATTCCCTCTTCCTCTCCGTTCGCGCCTTCAAGGAAAAGCCCGATCTTCCCACAGCCCAGGCCTATGTCAAAGCGGGACGCTACTACTGGAATTCAGGGATGTTCTGCTTTGCCGCCGGCCGCTTTATCGAAGAGCTGGGACGTCACGCCCCCGCCATGCTCGAGGCCGCGAAAAAAGCCAGGGATGCCGGCATCGCGGTATCGCCCAAGGGACAGGGCGCCCCCGACGTCATCACCATCCCCAAGGCCGAAATGGAGGCGATCCCCGCCCAGTCCATCGACTACGCCGTCATGGAAAAGGCCGATCGCGTCGCCGTCGTGCCCTGTACCATTGGATGGAACGACCTCGGAAGCTGGGACGCCATCTATGACATCCGCGGCAAGGATGGCGCGCAGAACGCCTCGAACAACGGCCTGATCGCCATCAATTCCACGCGGAACCTCGTGATGGGATCGGGCAAGCGCATCATACTCCTGGACGTCGAGGACCTCATCGTCATCGACACGCCCGACGCCCTCCTGGTCGCCAGGCGAAGCAAAAGCCAGGATGTGAAAGCAGCCGTTGACGCTCTCAAGGCAGGGGGCGCGGAGGACCAGGGGCTCCTGTAGGCCGCCCGAATCGCATAAAGCCCCAGGCCTGCCCTTCCGACAATCCTAACGAGGCGGAATCGCGTTATGCCATTTCCGCCTCTTTCGGAAGGAGCACATGCTGCGATGATTCGAGGCCTGTATACCGGCGCGAGCGGGATGAATGCCCAGCAAGTAAGGCTGGACGCCATTTCCAACAACCTCGCCAATGTCGACACCAACGGCTACAAGCGCGATACCGCCGTCCACAAGGCCTTTGCGCAGCTCCTCCTCCGCAGGATGGACGATGACGGAGTGATGGCCAATCCCTTCGGCACGAGCGACCTCGCCCCCGTGATCGGCAAGCTCGGCACCGGCGTGGAGAACAACGAGGTCTTCACCCAGTTCGAACAGGGCTCGCTGAAAGAGACCCAGTCCGACTTCGATTTCTGCGTCGATGGCAAGGGCTTCATGGCCATCCAGACGCCCCAGGGCGAGCGCTACACCCGGAACGGCGCCTTTACCCTCGGCAAGGAAGGCTTCCTCGAAACCCAGGACGGCATGCCCGTCCTGGGCGAAAAGGGCCCAATCAAGGTTAAAGCGAATAACTTCCAGGTCGACAAGGACGGCAATGTCTGGATCAACCAGAATTTCAAGGATGATCCCTTCCGCCTTGTCTCGCGGGAAGAGAACACCTGGGAAAAGCCGGTCAAGCTCGACCGCCTGAAGATCGTGGACTTCGACAAGGAACGCTTCCTGGCCAAGCAGGGCAGCAGCCTCTATGCCGATACCCTCGAGTCCGGCCCCGCCATGGTGATGGAGGGCCCTGCCCGTCCCAAGATGGTCCAGGGCTTCGTCGAGACCAGCAACGTCAATCCCGTACTCGAGATGGTCAACATGATCGACGTCAACCGCGCCTACGAGGCCAACCAGAAGTCGATCCAGTCCGAGGATGCCATGCTCGGCAAGCTCATCAACGAGGTCGCGAGGGTCTAGGCCCGCTCTTCATAGTTATGACGATAACCGCGCCAGGCGCGGTGGAGGATATACGGATGGTACGAAGCCTTTGGACCGGTGCGAGCGGCATGATCGGGCAGCAAGCCTCGATGGACACGATCTCGAACAACCTCGCAAACGTCAACACGCCCGGCTACAAGCGCATGCGCGCCGAGTTCGAGGATCTCTTGTACCAGAGCGTCCGCATCGCCGGGACGCCCGCCACCGAGGACACCGTCGTGCCGGTGCCCACCCAGATGGGCCATGGGGCCAAGCTCTCCTCAACCCAGCGGCAGTTCACGCAGGGCAACCTCCAGAACACCGAGAACATGTCCGACGTAGCCATCCAGGGCGACGGATTCTTCCGCGTGCGCCTCTACGACGGCACCTATTCCTACACCCGCGACGGTTCCTTCAAGATCGATTCCACGGGCCAGCTTGTCACCTCCGATGGCTACAAGATGATGCCGGAAATCGTCCTTCCCCAGGGCTTCATACCAAGTACCCTGAATGTCTCCCAGGACGGCCGTGTCGAAGTCAAGCTCCCCGGCCAGGACGATCCCACCGCCGTCGGCCAGCTTGAGCTTTACCGCTTCCCCAACCCCGGCGGCCTCACCGCCATCGGGGAGAACCTCTACAAGATTTCCAACGCCTCTGGCGACGCCATAGCCGGACGCCCCGGCTTCGACGGCATGGGCAAGACCGTCCACAAGTTCCTCGAAATGTCCAATGTCTCGGTGGTCAGGGAAATGGTCGACATGATCGTCGCCCAGCGCGCCTACGAGTTCAACTCCAAGGCCATCCAGACCAGCGACAACATGCTCGGAACGGCAACAAACCTCAAGAGGTAATAGTTAGATGCAAATAGATGCCGGCCTCGTACAGTTCCGCAACCAGCCCCTCAGGATCCCCGGCGGCGCATCGGCTGTGCAGGGCCTCGGCGCACGCGTCATGGGCAACCAGGTCATCGACACAAAGTCCCCCCTCTTCGCGCAGTGCAAGGACTTCGAGGCCATCTTCACCAAGATGATGCTGAAGGAAATGCGCAAGACCGTCGACAAGACCGACGCCATCATCTCAGGCGGCTTTGCGGAGGACATCTACCAGGACATGCTCGACGACCAGTACTCCAAGACCATGTCCAATGCCGGCAATTTCGGCCTCGCTGAGATGCTCTACAAGCAGCTGGCATGATAAATGCCAATAAAAAGGCCTGCCGGAAGGCAGGCCTTTTTATTCATGGCTATTTATATTCCTCCCAGGCCTTGATCTCTATTCCCCGTTCCCTCATGGCGGCGAGGGCCTCTGTAAAAGCTCTCGCTACCTTGATGTTCGTAATGAGGGGAATATCGAGATCAGCTGCAAGGCGCCGTATCAGATAGTCGTTCCTGATCTCCGCCTCGCCGTTGTCCTTCGGGATGTTGATGACCAGGTCGAAGGCCCGCTCCTTCAGCATTGTGGCGATGTTGGGTTCTTTTTCCTCGAGGGGCCAATACAGGGATTCGCTCGGAATCCCGTTCTGTCCGAGGAAGTCGGCGGTCCCATGCGAGGAACAGAGCGTGTAACCCATGTCGGCAAGCATGCGCGCCCCGTCCACGAAATCAACCTTGTCTCGGAGGGGACCCGTCGAAAGGAGGATCTTCTTCTTCGGCACCCTGTATCCGACCGACAGCAGGGCCTTGAGCAGTGCGTCATCAAGGTCTCGACCGATGCAACCAACCTCCCCTGTCGAGGACATCTCCACCCCGAGGATTGGATCTGCCCCCTTGAGCCGTGAAAAGCTGAACTGCGCCGCCTTCACTCCCACCCAGCCGAGGTCGAGGACTGAAACAGGGGACTTGGAAACAGACTCTCCGAGGAGGGCCCTCGTAGCCATGCCGATCATGTCCACCCTCGAAACCTTTGATGCAAAGGGGAAGGACCTCGAGGCGCGGAGATTGCACTCGATGACGTAGAGCTTGTTGTTCTTGGCCATCAGCTGGAGGTTGAAGGGCCCCGTTATGCGAAGTGCGCGGGCAATGTCCTCCGCGACCCTGCGTACCCTCCGCAATGTCTCGATGTAGAGGCGCTGTGGGGGCAGGACCACGGTAGCGTCTCCCGAATGGACACCCGCATTCTCGATGTGCTCGGAAATCGCGTGGAAGAGGACTTCTCCTCGCCTGGCCACAGCATCGACTTCGATCTCCTTGGCGTCCTCTATGAACTTCGTAATGAGTACAGGATGCTCGCTGCCGAGGTCTGCTGCCGCTCCCAGGGCACGCCCGAGGCTCTCCTCGTCCCAGGCCACCGCCATCGCTGCGCCGGACAGCACGTAGGAGGGCCGCACCAGTACCGGCCAGCCCACTTCCCGGGCAAAGGCCGTGGCCGATTCGGCGTCAGTCAACTCTTTCCATGGCGGCTGCCCGATTCCCAGGCCCTCGAGGAGGGCGGAGAATTTGTGCCTGTTCTCTGCGCGGTCGATGTCACGGGCATCCGTCCCGAGAATCACGGCCCCAGCCTCGAAGAGGGGAAGGGCGAGGTTGTTGGGAATCTGTCCGCCCATCGACAATATGATGCCCTCGGGTGACTCGAACTCGTAGATGTCCAGCACGCGCTCCAGGGAGAGCTCCTCGAAGTAGAGGCGGTCACAGACATCATAATCGGTACTGACTGTCTCCGGGTTGCAGTTGACCATGATGGTCGTGCGTCCCAGGGCCCGGGCTGCCTCAACGGCCTTTACACAGCACCAGTCGAACTCCACGCTCGAGCCGATGCGATAGGCTCCCGAGCCGAGCACCATGACAGCGCCCGATCCCCTCTCAAGGTCGTCTGAAGATCCCGAATAGGTAGCATAGAGATAATTGGTATGAGCCGGGTATTCCGCGGCGAGCGTGTCGATTCGCTTGAAGCGGGGCCTGATGCCCAGCGCAAGCCTCGCCTTCCGCACCGTGGCCTCGTCCCGCGCTGCGAGCTCTCCGATGCGGACATCCGAAAAGCCCAGTCGCTTGGCCTCTCCAAGGAGCTCAGGATCGCGCAGCACTTCCTGTCCGCTGGCCGCCAGGCGGCGTTCGCATCCGAGGATGCGGGCGATCTTGCCGAGGAACCAGGGGTCTATGCCCGTAGCCTCGTGAACCGCCTCAATGCTCCACCCCTCCGCGAGGGCACGGTACACCGAGAAGATCCTCCGGTCGGTGGGCTCCGCGAGCGCCGCCCTCAGGGCTTCGTCCGAGCCCGGCCCAGGGGCTAACTCATCGGCCAGTTCCGCAGAAAGGCCCGTGGCGCCGACCCCCGTCATCCTGAGCGCCTTCTGGAGGGCCTCCTCGAAGCTCCTGCCAATTGACATCACTTCGCCCACGCTCTTCATCTCGCTGCCGATGCGGGTATCCACCTCCTTGAACTTTCCCAAATCCCAGCGCGGAGCCTTTACCACACAATAGTCGAGGGCGGGCTCGAAGAAACACTTCGTCGCCCGCGTTATGCGATTCTCGATCTCGAGGAGGCTGCGTCCCAGGGCCAGCTTGGCAGCCACGAAGGCCAGGGGGTAGCCCGTCGCCTTGGATGCAAGCGCCGAGCTGCGTGAGAGCCTGGCATTGACTTCGATTACCCGGTACCTGTCTGACTTCGGGTCGAGGGCGTACTGGATATTGCACTCGCCCACGATGCCGAGCCGTGTTGCGACGTCTATGGCAATCCGGCGCAGCCTGTGGTAGTCGGCATCGTCCAGGGTCTGCGAGGGGGCCACGACAATGCTCTCCCCCGTGTGGATGCCCAGGGGGTCGAGGTTCTCCATGTTGCACACGGTCACACAGTTCCCGGCGGCGTCGCGGACAACCTCGTACTCGACTTCCTTCCAGCCCCCGAGCCATTCCTCGACGAGGACCTGGGGCGAGATCGCGAAAGCCCGCTCACAGCGCGCCAGCAGCTCTGCCTCGTTCCGACAGAGCCCGGATCCCGCGCCACCGAGGGCATAGGCTGCGCGCACCATCACAGGATAGCCGATCCTTGTCGCCGCCTGGCAGGCAGCGACAAGGTCGGCCGCGGCCTCGCTTCGTGCCGTGTGGACTCCGATCGCAGCCAGCGCCTCGGCGAAGAGCTCACGGTCCTCGGTTTCCTCGATGGCGCGAATGGGAGTACCCAGTACGCGGACACCGTGCTTGGCCAGGGCACCCGAACGCTCGAGGGCTACTCCGCAATTCAAGGCGGTCTGCCCCCCGAAGGAAAGGAGGATTCCGTCAGGCTTTTCCTTCTCGATGACCCGCTCGACCATCTCGGGCGTGACCGGCAGGAAGTAGGTCGCGTCAGCCATGCCGGCACTCGTCTGTATTGTTGCGATGTTGGGATTGAGCACCACCGTCGCCACGCCCTCCTCCCTCAGGGCCTTCAAGGCCTGCGTGCCCGAGTAGTCGAACTCACCCGCCTGCCCGATCCTGAGTCCTCCAGAGCCGAGGACCAGCACCTTCCGTGGATCTCCCGTCCTCATGAGGTCCTCCCTGCCGCAACCCGCCCAAGAAATGCACTAATTAGATATTCTGTGTCGCGTGGCCCTGGACAGCCCTCGGGGTGGAACTGCACCGCCGAGAACCGCCCTCCGGCCGAGCCAGGTCCCGTCGAACGTATGCCCTCGACGCTCCCGTCGTTGGCGTTGTTGAACCAGACCTCCCACCCTGGCGGCAGGCTATCCTCGCGCACCGCGTAGCCGTGGTTCTGGCTTGTCACCTGGCAGCGCCCGCTGCCCGCCTCGACACAGGGCTGGTTCTGCCCTCGGTGGCCGTACTTGAGCTTGTAGGTGTCCGCCCCTGCGGCCAGAGCCAGGATCTGCGAACCCAGGCAGATGCCGAAAATCGGGATGCCTGCGTCGAGGGCCCGCCTCGTGGAAGCGATGGTCTTCGTACAGGCCTTCGGGTCGCCAGGTCCGTTGGAAAGGACTATTCCGTCATAATTGCCATTATCGAGGGCTGCGTCCCAGGGAAGGCGGATCACCCGGGCTCCGGCAGCCAGGAGAAGCCTCAGGATATTGCTCTTGACTCCGCAGTCGACCACCGCGATCCGGGGGCCCGGACCCTCCCCGTATTCCTGTATTCCATTGCAGGAAACAGCGGCCACCGAGGGCCTGGGATCGAGGACAGGAAGGCTGCCGGCACCCTCGACCCTGAGCCAACCCCGCATGGTACCACTTTCCCGTAGCCGCATCGTCAGCGCGCGGGTGTCGATGCCCTCGATCGCCGGCACCCCTTCCTCGGCCAGCCACTGCCCGAGGCCGCGCGCGCTCACGTGGTGGCTCGGAGCCTCGCAGAGCTCCGAAACCACGAGGGCTGAAGCGTGCACCTTGCCTGATTCAAAATAGTTATGAATACCAAAGCGGTCGCCCGACATGGCTGGGACTCCATAGCTGCCGGCCAGGGGCCAGGTCGTCACGAGGATCTGCCCATGATAGGAGGGGTCGCTGAGGGACTGCGTATAG
>JBMOIK010000172.1:0-8344 GCA_049317365.1 Rectinemataceae bacterium
AGCTGTCCTTGAGCTTCGCCAGCTCGTTCCGTCCGAGGCTTTCGCGCTTGGATTCAATCACGCGCTCGAGCTCCCGAACGAAATTCCCTCCATCCACCATGCTTTCATTATCAGCGAGAACGGGGTAGATGGCAAGATGGCGGAGGTGACGGGGGGGCAGGGATGAGGCCAGAAGGCAGAATTCCGCCGCCTGACGCAATCGTGGAGGGGGCTTCCGGGCGTACCTAGGGGCATGAAGCATTCCCTTTGGCCCCTCCTTGTCATCGCCCTGTTCAGCCTGGCAATTACCGCCTGCTCAATCCTGGCCGCCGGGACCGAGGCAATCGATATCATCGTGCCCGGCATTCCATCTGCATGGGAGGGACTCAATCCCATCGAGCTGTCCCTTGCGTGGACCGATGGCGAGGGTCGGCCGAGGAGGATGCCCGTCCAGGCGGGAACCTCGATACCCATCGAGGTGGAGCGGGGAAGGAGACAGGGCCTCCTCGTGGAGGCTTCGTACCGTGGGCATCCGCTGCGGCCAGCCGGGGCGGTCTATCCCGATGACTTGCAGCCACGGACAGGCTTCGGATTCCTGGACGCAGGAAGGCTTCCGGCAAGCTGGCGTGGCGGCTGGAAAGCCAGTGTTGCCAAGGCCATCGCAGAAAAGGGAAGCCCGGAAGGCTATGACCTGGGACGCCTCGAGGCCCTCGCGGCGGTCCGCCTCCCCGATCCCTGGGTCCTCGATCCGCGGAATTCCGCTCTGCAAATGCTTAGGGGAGGTTTTTCGGCCGCCATGGTTACGCCACCGCCCACGAGCGCTCTTGCCCTGCCTGGAAAGATGGTGTGGGCTGGGGAGAGTCCCTTCCAGGCCATCAATCGAGCCGCTCCACCGTCTGAGGCCGGGTCTGAGGGGACTCTGGATACTGGTGGCGATTCTGCTACCCTCGGTCCGGGGCTCTGGCACTTTTTCTCAGCCGACCTCGAATTGTTTGTAGCGGTGTTTTCCGAACGCGAGCCGGTCCTGCTTCTCCGGAACCTCTAGGTCTTAGAATCCTTGTTCAGCGAGGCGGCGCTCGATCTCCTCGAGTTCCTCCTGGAGGCGGGCTATGCTCCGTTCCAGGCGGGCCTTGTCCTTGAGGAGGCGTTCCTCCGGATCCTCAGGTGGCCGCTGGGCTGAAAAGCGCGCACGGACCGAGGCCGGACTTGCCCCGCCCTTGAGCGCCTCGACCGCCATCGAGCGCTCGGCCGCGTCCCTGATCCCGGCCACCATCTTCATGCCGTCCCAGCCAATGCTCGGGTCTATGGAGAGGCCCGCGGCCTTGACCGCTGCTATGGCGGTGACCCTCGGTACGCCGAGCGCACGGTCGATGTAATCCTCGAAGCGCGTTTTCCAGCGCTCGCAGAGGGTCTGGGCCTCGATCATGAGCTTCCCGAACTCGAGCATGAGGCGGCCGTTCTCGGAGATGCAGCTCTCCCTGATCCGGCGCGTGAGGTCGATGAAGGCAGGTTCGCTGTCGAAGGGATTGGAATGAAGGCCCTTGGCCTCCGCAGCGACGAGGAGGTCGTGGAAGATGCCCCAGAATTCATTGGTGTGCGCGCGCCCAGAGGTCTCAAAGCCCCGCCGCTCGGCATGGAGATGGTGGGCGTACTCGTGGAGGGCCGTGTAGACCAGCTGCTGGTCCGAATCGAAATTGCGGTTATGTATGATGATCTCGCGGGTCTTGGGCTTGTAGAGCCCGTTGGCAACCGCGCTCGATTTTCCGGAGAGGATGAGCGTGAATTCCGTTTCCGCATCGGCGGTACGAAGGAGGATATCCTTTACCTGGTCCTGGTTCATGCCCCCGATTCTAGCCAGAATGCCTGTCCGTCGCTATGGATGGCGAACCACAGCCCTTCCACAAGCATCCCGCGAGCCATGGATGGCGAGCCACTACACTTCGACGATCATCCCGCGAGCCATGGATGGCGAGCCACTACACTTCGACGAGCGCAAGCTCGTCGGCATCATGGACGATGCGGCATCATGGACGATGCGGCATCATGGACGATGCAGGGCCCTTTCGATCTCACTCTGGTTGAAGCCCACGATGATCCTCCCGTGCACGTCGAGGACGGGCACTCCCATCTGGCCCGACTTGTGGACCATCTCGTCGGCTTTTCTGGTATCTCGGGCGACGTCGTATTCGGTGAAGTTCACCCCCTCCTTTCGAAGCCAGTCCTTCGCGACCCGGCAATAGCTGCAGCTCGGGGTCGTATAGATGGTGACTGCCATGAAAACCTCCTGGGTCTGTACGCTCGCGCAGGAGCGAGCTGTATATTCAGAAAATACTATGTTGCGATTTTCCTGTCAAGTTCGCAATCGGGAAGCCCTCCTCCAGGCGTTCCTTGGGTATGGCACAGCATGCGGGAAGCTCCCTGTCTCGGCATCTCCGGTCTGCGACGCTGGCAGCCTCACTCTGCGCTGCCAAGGCCCTCCTCGCAGACAGCAGCCTGTCCCTTCACACGGTTACCGACATCGATAGCCTGGGGCGCTGGGAATTGCGTTCAGGCTTCAGTCTTCCGGGATTGTCAGTGGTAGCCATGACCAGTACCAGCCTGGCTGCGCCGGACGCTGCATCAGGCCCAGGGTCCGGAAGCCTTGCGCTGCGTGGTGGCCTTGTCCTGGGAAGTGAGACTTTACGCGTGGTGGCCGGTCCTGCCTCCTGTACAGGGGCGCTGCCACTCCTCTTTTCGCCCCTCCGCGAGGGGCCCATTCCCCTGGCTTCACGCGCCATCTCCCCCGACTCCTCGCTCAGCTCGGCCCTTTCGGTACTTGCCCTGGAGGGTGGCCCCTGCGCAGCCCTGGTCTTTGCCCGGAGAGAGGAAGGAGGCCTCCTGATTCGAGGAGGGGAGGGGAGGACCCCTCTCTTGGCTGAGCTGTCACCTCCGACTGAGTCCGGGGCCATCCTTTCCTATGCCCTGAGAACTGGGTCCATGGCCGCGGGCTTCCTCCTCGGGATGGGTCAGCTCCTTGATGGCAGTCCGACTTCCGGCTGGGCGAGCGCTGCCCAACCTGGCCCCTGGACTGTTCCGGCCCTTGCCCTTTTTTATGCAAAACGTGGGGCCCTGCCCCGCGCGAGCTTCGCCCTCGTGTGGAGCGGAAGTGAACTGGAGGGGCCTGGCGCTGCCTTCCGGCTCGAGGCGACAGGAGGGGCAGCCGAAGCCCTGGTTCAGGGCCTCCTAGCTGCGCGCTCTCCTTCCTTCACCGCCTGGGCTGCCGAGGATCAGTGCATTCTGGCTCGCAGCTTTCTCGATGGGAGCTTCGCGTTGGGATCCATCGCGAAGTGGGGGCTCCGCTACTCGGTCGATGCCCGGTATCCTACCGATGGCGGAGTTCCCCTCCTTGAATATGGACTCAAGGGCCGCCTCGAGTCAGCAAAGGGAAGGCCACAGGCTATCAGGCTCGAACTGGGTGCCAGCCGCCGCGATGCTGGTGAAAGTCTGGAATCTACCCTGGGATTCGGCTCAAGCGATGGCGCATCCGCATTCGGATTTTCAGGGGAGCTCAGGGCTGGGGAGGATAGGCGGGGGTGGTTGTCGGAGGGTCTGCCCCCCGAACTGGCGATGCTATCGGGAGAAGCCTCGACCCGCCTGTCCCTCGCAGCCCTGGACTGCCACATGGCCCTGGCTTCGAGCGCCACTGGCTCCCTACCTGGATCGTCGGTTCAGGAGCCCTGGACCGGGACCGCCTCACTTACCCTGGCTCTGGATTGGGCTGATGCCTGGGCCCTTTCCCTCGAAATCTCGATTCAGGACCTGACCGTGGATGCCGTGAAAGGCGGATCTGTCCGGGGTCAGAGCGCTTGGAGCCTCCGCCTGGAAAACCATGCAGGAAGGCTGTGAGGACAAAGAACATTCGTACTGGCCTTCCAGGCAAAACCGGGCATATACTCTCCGCTTCGCGAATCGTCGGGCCCGGGAAGGCCTGACTTCAGGGCTACGGAGGCTCCCGTGTCTGAGAAAAGCATGGCCGCAGTGATCGACCAGTTCAGGATGAACCTGGGGAACGCTGGCCTTGTATTGTCGGAGGCTGATTTCGGAAAGATCGAAGCTGAGGGCTACCTGAAGCCTGTCCTGGCCTTTGAGCGTGCCATCGGGGATCGCCCCCATGACCAGGCTCCTGACTATCTTGGCCCTTGGACCTGCCTACCCGCGGACTCTGCCCTTGAGCTTCCCGAGCCAGTCTCGAGCTTCCTTCCGGAACCTGCTTCGCGAGGAGGATCCTCCCCGCTCGACCTCGACCTCATGGCCGCCTCCAGCGCGCTCCGGAGCGGTGAGCTTTCACCGCTCGACCTCGCCAAAGCTTCCCTCGCCCGCGTAGGGGAGAGGAACCCGGACATCAACGCCTTCCAGCTCCTCCTCGAGGACGAGGCCCTCGAAGCCGCCAGGCGGGCCGAAGCCGAGATACGCAGCGGGAAGTGGCGCGGTCCCCTCCACGGCATCCCCGTGGCAGTAAAGGACCTCCTGGACCTCGCCGGACATCCCACCACTGCCGGATCGATAATCCTGGCCGACGGGACAGCCTCAACCGATTCTGTGGCCGTGGCCCGCCTGCGTGCCGCCGGCGCCATCATAATCGGGAAGACCCGCATGTCGGAGTTCGCTTACTCTCCGGGTTCCAACAACGATCACTTCGGGCCTACGCGCAATCCCCGCGCCCCGGGGCGGGACTCCGGCGGCTCCTCCAGCGGTTCCGCTGCAGCCACGGCCGACCGCATGGTCTACGCGGCTGTGGGCACTGACACGGGGGGCTCCATCCGCATACCCTCGGCCTTCTGCGGGCTTGTCGGCCTCAAGCCGACCTATGGCAGGCTCAGTCTCCGCGGTGCCGTGCCGCTTTCCTGGTCCCTCGACCACCTCGGACCAATCGCCAGGACGGTCAGCGATCTCGCCGCCCTCTTCGACGCCCTCGAGGGATACAGTCCTGGCGATGCGTCCGGCATGCCCCCAGGGGGTTCCCGGAACCTTGTTGCTGCCCTCGCCGCTGCCCGCCGTGGGAGGGCGGGCCTGGCCGGTCTCAGGATCGGCGTCCTGGGAGATGACGGTTCGGGAAGGCCCCTCGCCGACGCAGACTGCCTAAGCGCCTGGAAAAGGGGCCTCAACGCCCTTGTCGCTGCGGGCGCCTCCCTCGTAGACATCGACCTGCCCTCCCTCCAGGGCCTCCGCACCCTGAATGGCGCCCTCCTGGCTATCGAAGCCGCTGTCTTCCATCTCCCCACCCTGAAGAACCGCCTCGCCGACTACGGGGACTTCATGAGGCTCAGGATACTGGGGGGCTTCGCCTACGGGCCCCTGGACCTCGTCAGGATCCAGCAGGCCAGAGCAGGCCTCCGGAAAAGCTGTGACGCGATTTTCGACACTGTTGACATCCTCAGTACTCCCACGATGTCGCAGGTCGCTCCTCTGCTCGGGACGCCTCCCCGGCTGACCCTCGTTGCCCCCTTCAATATCCTGGGCTGGCCCGCGCTCACCCTCCCCGTCGGGACGAGCTCCGAAGGTCATCCCCTCGGCATGCAACTCGTTGGCAGGCCCTGGCACGAGGCGACGCTGCTGCGGGCCGCGAGGGCGGCGGAACTCGCCCTCGGACACGTGACGCAATCGACGCTTTTGTCATTGACTGGTATACAATCAGGTATATAATCTTGCTTGCATTTTTGCCCTCGCGAATCGCGAACTGCATCACCTTCGGGAGGAATGGGCGATGAAAAAGGTCAAGGTCCGCAAGGACTCCTACTTTGATTCGGTGTTCCTGATGCAGCTGAGCAAGGGGCTGAAGGGCCTGCAAGGGGTATCCGACGCGGTAGTCGCCATGGGCACGCCCATGAACCTCGAACTCCTCGCTGCCATGGGCTACCCCGGTTCGGAACTCGCGGGCATCAGCCCGAATGACCTCGTGACTGCCGTGGATTGCCCGGACGCCGAAGCCCTCGAGGCAGCCTTCGCCGCTGCCGGGGAAATGCTCGTGCGCAAAAGGAAGGCGGGGAACTCTGGGCAGGTCCTGCCCTCGAGCATCGCAGCCGCAGTCGAACAGCTTCCCGGCGCGAACCTGGCCATCATCTCCCTCCCCGGTGCCTTTGCGCCGAGGGAAGCGCGCAAGGCCCTCGAACAGGGTCTCCACGTCATGCTTTTTTCCGACAACGTCTCCCTCGAGGACGAGGTGGACCTCAAGGTCCTCGGCCGAAAAAAGGGCCTCCTCGTTATGGGTCCCGACTGCGGGACTGCCATAATGGACGGAAAGCCCCTCTGCTTCGCCAACGTCGTCCGCCGGGGGTCGGTCGCCGTGGTCGCGGCCTCGGGCACGGGGCTCCAGGAAGTGACCTGCATAATCGACCGCCTGGGCTCGGGCATCAGCCAGGCCATCGGGACGGGAGGGCGGGACCTCCGGGACGAGGCGGTCGGCGGCATCACCATGCTCATGGCCATAGCGGGCCTTGCCCGCGACGCGGCTACCAAGGTCATCGTAGTTGTGTCCAAACCCCCATCCCCCTCCGTTGCCGCCAGGGTCGTGGAGGCCCTCGAGGCCTCGGGCAAACCCTGTGTCGCTCACTTCATCGGGCTCCGGATCCCCGAGCCACGCCCGGGTTCCAGGATACGCTGGGCCTCGAACCTCGAGGAGGCCGCCGTGCTCGCAGCCGGCCTCGACCAGGACAGGGTGCTCCGCACCGACCATGAAGGACTCGATGCCATGGCCAGGCGGGAGGCCTCAGGTCTCCTTCCCGTCCAGCGCAAGCTCCGGGGCTACTATACCGGCGGCACGCTCGCCGACGAGGCCATGCTCCTGCTTCACCGGCAGACCGGCTCGGCATGGTCCAACAACCAGACGGATCCTGCCTTCATCCTCCCCGACCCGAAGGTTTCAATTGGTCATACTGTGGTCGATCTCGGCGACGATGTCTTCACCGTCGGCCGGCCCCACCCGATGATCGATCCGTCCACGCGCACCGAGCGTGTGATGGCCGAAGTGGATGACGCCTCGATTGCTGTCGTGCTGGTCGATGTCGTGCTCGGCTACGGCTCGCACGAGGATCCGGCAGGTGCCCTCGTGCCAGCCCTCCTTGAGCTGAGAAAGGCAGCCCAGGCACGGGGGGGCTACCTTCCGGTCGTAGTCGCCCTGGTAGGAACGCCTGGGGACTACCAGGGCCTCGAGGGGCAGGTGGCGAAACTCGAGGCGGCGGGCTGCGTCGTGTGCCTTTCGAACTTCAGGGCAGCCAGCCTCGCCGCGCGCATCGTCGCCATCGCGGCGGGCCAGAGCTTCCAGGAAGCTGCCATCGCAGCGCCGCATGCACGCTTGCCTGGCGCCGGTGCCAGGGCCTTCCCAGCAACGGCGCCGGGGGGCCACAGCGATGACCCCCTCCTCGACCTCTTCTCCAACGGCCTCAGGGCGGTCAACCTCGGCCTCGAAGCCTTCGCTGACAATCTCAGGGCCCAGGGGGCCGAGGTCGTACAGGTCGACTGGAAACCCCCGGCCGGGGGCGATGTCCTGGTTGTGGCGGTCCTCGACCGGATCGCTGGGAAGTCGAGGATTGACATTTCCGCCGCCAACACCCTTGCGGTCGACCGCATCCAGAGGGGCAAACCCACCCTCATAGGCGTGGGCAGGGCCCTTGACACCGTGCCGGGCATGACGAAGAAGACCATCCTCCACTCAGGTCCGCCTGTCACCTGGGAACGCATGTGCGGCCCGATGCGGGGTGCGGTCATCGGAGGCCTCCTGTACGAAGGTCTGGCCACGTCCCGGGGGGAGGCCGAATCCCTCGCGGCTTCAGGCGAGATCACCTTCGATCCCTGTCATCATCACAATGCTGTCGGTCCAATGGCCGGGGTCATGACAGCCGGCATGCCGGTCTGGATCTTCGAGAACAGCGCCTTCGGGAACCGCGCCTACTGCACCTTCAACGAGGGCCTCGGCAAGGTCCTCCGCTACGGCGCCTTTTCCGAGGAAGTCCTTGCGAGGCTCAGGTGGATCGAGACGGACCTTGCACCGGTGATGGCAAAGGCCCTTGCCGCCCATGGTCCCCTGGACATGAAGAACGTCCTCGCCCAGGTCCTCCAGATGGGCGACGAGGGACACAACCGCAACCGCGCCGGCACCTCACTCATCATAAGGGAGTTCGCCCCCTGGCTCGTCCGCCTCGGCGAAGACCCCGAAAAGATCGCAGGCATACTGAGCTTCATGCACGCCAACGACCACTTCTTCCTGAACCTTTCAATGCCCGCCTGCAAGTGTACGGTGGACGCAGCGAAGGACATCGAGGGGAGCACCGTCATAGTTGCCATGGCACGGAACGGCACCGACTTCGGCATCCGCGTCTCGGGACTCGGC
>JBMOIK010000173.1:0-8302 GCA_049317365.1 Rectinemataceae bacterium
CGGCGCCGTCCATCTGGGCGGCTCCCGTGATCATGTTCTTGATGTAGTCAGCGTGTCCGGGGCAGTCGATATGGGCGTAATGGCGCTTGGTCGATTGATACTCGAGGTGCCGGGTGTTGATGGTGATACCGCGCGCCTTCTCTTCGGGAGCGTTGTCGATATCCTCGTACTTCATCACCTTATCGCCGAATTTTTTGGCGCAGTACATGGTGATGGCGGCCGACAGGGTTGTCTTGCCGTGGTCGATGTGGCCAATCGTACCGACGTTCATGTGCGGCTTGGTACGCTCGAATTTCTCTTTCGCCATACTGATCCTCCTTGGCTTCGAACCGCCAATTGTTTTCGGGTAAACTGGAAAGCTAGAAAGCTTCGGCAGTATAATCAAGCGCCCTTTCCTAGACAAGGGGGGAGATCAATCCCGGCCTCGGCAAGGGGTAGGTATTGGCGTCCGACGCACCACGGCGCGCCGGAAGCACGATCGCCGCAGCAAAACGCGTCGTTTATACCAACGCGGGGGACGTAGCGGAAAGTGCGGCCTTGATCAATCCCCCTCGGGACCCTGCCCTATTTCACCTTTTTTCTGGTCTTCCGGGCCGAGGATTTCGGCTTGGCCGAAGGAATTGCCTGCGGAGGCGCGAAGCGTGCCACAAGCCTGCCGCCAAAGGCCATCCAGACTATCCCGCCGAGGATCATGAAGGAAGAAAGGACCTGGCCCATCGAAAAGTTGAGGGGGGTCGTGAACAGCCAGGTCGGTGCTCCGGGATCGCCGAGCGGGATGATCCAGCCCATGCCCTGATCTGGCTCCCTGAAGTACTCGATGATGAAACGGGCGACGCCGTATCCGGCGAGGTAGGCACCAATGGCAAAGCCGGGGAAGGCCCGACGTTTCCGCACCAGGAACCACAGTACCAGCCAGAGCACGAGGCCCTCGAAGGCGGCCTCGAAAAGCTGCGAGGGATAGCGGGGGAGGTTGACCATCCCGGCGGCGGAATCGAGGGGGATGCCAGCCTCGGTTGCAGCCCTGCGCACCCACTCCTCGCTGGACGGAAAGCGGCTGGCGCCGGGAAAGACCATGCCGATCGGCGAGGTGCAGACCTTGCCCCAGAGTTCGCCGTTGATGAAGTTGCCAAGGCGCCCGAAGGTGTAGCCAAGAGGCGCGGAAACCGCGATGACATCCCCGATGGCCAGCCAGGGCAGCTTCTTTATCCAGGCGTAGATCGCCGTTCCGATGAATATCCCCAGCAGTCCTCCGTGATAGGACATGCCCTGGAAGCCGACAAAGCGGCCAGTCTCGTCGAAGGGCCAGAAGGCCAGCCAGGGATGGGAGAGATAGTAGCCCTGGGGGTCGTAGAGGAAGGTGCCGAAAATGCGGGCTCCGACGAGTAGGCCGACGATGGCCCAGAAGAAAAAGCTCGCCGCATCGTCCTCGCTCCAGGGCGCCTTGCGGCGCTTCGCCTCGAAGTTGAACAGGAGCCAGGTAATCCCGAAGCCGACCACATACATGAGGCCGTACCAGCGCAGGGGCAAGCCGGGGATGATCTCGGGTGAGATCCACGAGGGAAACTGGATTGCGGCTAGCACAGAACTATCCTCCACTCTCAAGATGGTCAACTGAACCTGGCCTGCTACAGGGTGCGCTCGACGATGCGGCCATTGCTCAGGTCGAAGCTGAAGACCACGCTGGTTTTCCTGCTGTGGACCTCGAGGTAGCGGCCGTGGCTTTCGAGGATGACGCCTGGATAGGCGACGCCCCTGACCCGGACCTCCGAAGGGCAGTGTTGCTCGTATTTCTCGCGGAAATCGAAGAGCCTCATGGAACGCTTCTCCAGGAGCTTCAGCAGCTTGACCTTGTCCTGGCGGATGCGGTCCAGGCCTGCTCCTGCCCGCTCGAGCTCGGCCATGGTCCGGTCGGCCTGGATGATGGCAGCCTTGATCTTCTCGATCTCCCGCTCCTCGCTCTCGATCTGGTCTGCCATGAGGTAGTCCTGGCCGAAGGAAACCTCGGTCTTGACGCTTTTTTCCGAGCCCAGATCACCGACATCGACGCCCTTACGGGCCCTGATAAGGCCTCCGACCAGCGATGACTTACCGCCTGAGGTGGCGACCTTGCCATTGGTCTTGATGTTGCTGAGCAGGCAATGACCGCGGATGACGACATCATCGACTGCCATGAGGAGGGCCTGTTCGGCAAAGGCCAGCTCGATGGCGCGCATCGCCCGGAGCGTACCCCTCCGCCCGCCCTTGATGCCTCCCGTGGCCTTAACATTTCCCTCGCTCGATACGATGGCGGCCCCGATGGAACCCTCCACATGGATGTCGCCACCAGCGAAGACCTTGGCGCCGTTCCGCACCGACCCGCCGATGTGCAGTGAACCGGAAAAGCGGATCTCGCCATCCTCCAGCCGGACGTCACCACCTATCTCGAGGCTGTCCCGGATGGAAAGCGCGCTGCCCGGCAGGAGCTCGCCAGCAAGGGCGGCAACCAGGACCATGATGCCGCCACCCTCTTCCCGTACCTCAATGGAGCGGTCATGCCCAGGAGCCTGCACCGTATGACTGGAGCTGGAGGGCAGGAGGACCTTGCCCAGGACATCGCAACCCTGGGAGCCACCTTCACCGGAGGGGCGCACACGGGCGAGTTCCTGCCCCTTGGCAACGCTGAGACCCTTGGGAATCTTGCCGTCCGCCTCGATCCCAGGGAGAATCCACTCGACCTGGAGACCTCCGGCGGGCACTGCTGGCTTGCCCCGGGCAACGGGCCGCCCAGTCGTGGGCCGTCCCGCCCGCGCTTCCGCGACCGCTTCCGCAATGCGCCGTGCATCGATGCCGAAGCTTACACCCCGGACTGACAGGGCCTTGACGACTGTCTCCACGTCAAGGGGTGAACCGAAGCCCTCCTCGGACTGGAGGTCCAAAAGGCATTCCATGCCATCACGCGAGACCTTGACGTCGATGCGTGCATCAAGGAAGGGCAGTACCCTGAAATTCCAGACGCCCTGGATCTGGGCAGCGGCGAGGAGCCCCGACCGCGTGGCGACCACTGCGCCCGTTGCGAAGGTCGCCCCATCGAAACAGCGTATGACCGGGTCGTTTCCAGCCAGTCCCGGAATTTCCTTGCCGTAGATATCGATGCCCGGATGTCCCCGCGAAGGGGCAGAGAGCTCGCCGAGCTTCTGGCCGGAGGTGGCGAAGGCAAGGATGGTAGCTGCGGCTAGAGGAAACTCCTCGGGGTGCTCGAGGAGGATGTCGAGTTGGGCATGGCTGGCCATCCGGGCACGCAGGACGTCGGCACTCTCCTTGGGAAGGGGTGAAACCGACAGGCCGAGGCTGCGGTCCTTGCCGCGGGTCGGGGCCTTGCCCTTGAGGAGGACATGGTTGAGGGCGTCAGCTGTCGTATCCTTGTGGAAGGCGAGGACTGCCTTCTTGATCTCCTCGTTCTGCAAGCCCTTGAGCCCCGATGCCTTGAGGGCTGCGGTGACGGCCGGGAGTTCGAGGGGACGGCCGTTCCCGCGCCCCTTGCGCAAGTACAGGTTCGCAAGGCTCCCGCCCGATTCGAGATCGACCCGAACCTCGGCGTCCCGGCTCGAGGTCAGGGGGAAAGCCACAAGGCTCTGCCCCTCTGCCGCTGCCTTCCCGACTGCCAGGTCGATGTCCGCCGGCTGGATGAGCTGCCCTGGGTCACTGCCGGCCTTTACCGCCAGGGCGAAGATATCCTGGGCCTGGGGAGGGGGAAGATCGGGGTGGCCCGGCCTGTAGTCGAGGAGGATCGACATGCCATCGGCCGAGCGGGAGACGGTGAACTGGTGGGGTGCCAGGGCCATCAGCTCCACCCAGAGCTTGCCGGCACGGACTATCCCGTCATCCTCTGCGACCAGGTCGTTCCTGACCCGGGAAATCCCGCTTCCGACATGGAAGCCCTCCGCCTCGCCGGCGAAGGGCACGGGCTTCCCGAAGACGCTCTTGCCCACCTTCCCCGGCCTGGATGGAAAGATCTTCCCAATTGCGATGCCTTTTTTTGCATAGCCCGTCACCACGATCGCAGGATCCGGGTAGACCCGCTCGCGTGATTCGATGCGCTCGCTCACCGTGACCGTCTCGACCCTCGGCGGGAGGAAGGGCAGCGCGCCGGGCTTGGTGACCTTCTTCTCGGTCTTGATGGTCTTCGCCACGATGCGCCAGAGGACCGGAGCCTCCGCACGCTCCAAGGCCTGCGTTGCGATCTCCTTGTACTCGTTGGGGATCGGTAGCTCCTCCCACTCGACGGATTCGGAGGCGGGATCCTCGGGCGCCGTTCCCGTGGCGATGACTTCCCGGAGCGGGGCCTTCGCGCGGGTGAACTTCGAGACCAGTTCCTCGGCTTTTTTTGGGTTGAGGGTCGAAAGATGGGCCGCGATGACAAGCTTGAGCAGGCGGTCAGCCGACCACTCCTCACCGTCCTTTGCTGGAGTGAAATCGAGCCGGGCCTCGAGCTCGCGATCTTCGATCACGAGTTCGAGGCTGCCACGCGCCGCAGCCTGTGCCATCGTGCCTGCCTAGCCCGAAAAACCTTGGCCGATGGCGCGGGCAAGCTTGAATTTGATGAACTGGTTTTCCTTCCTGAGCTTGTCGATCTCGAACTGCTGGCTCTTCACCATCTCCACCAGGTCGCCCATCGTGAGCGCACCGGAATGGAGGAGGTCCTCCACGTAGGCCACACGCGCCCCAAAATCGCTTTCCGCCTCGAGTTCCGCCGTCTGGAAGCTCCCCTCGAGTTCGGCTATCGACAGGGGTGCGTCCATTTCCTCCTCGGTCGTGATGAGCTTGTCGGCGGTGCGGTAGATGGCCTGCGAGAGTATCGACTGGGGCTTGTAGCGGATGATCGGGATGCGGCTGCCGAGAGCCACATCCTGGAGCTCGTCACGGTAGAGGACGCCGAGGTGCTCGAGGTTGAGGCGGAGGTAGTCGGCACAGGAGCGCCGGATCTTCTGCGCCTTCTCGGCGTCCTTGGGTTCGTCGAGCATGTTGAGGAGGAGGCGCGGCCTGAAGCGGGCCAGGCGCTCGACCGCGATGCGGTGCCGCTCCGGATCGATCTGGGCGACCTTTTCAAGGATGGCCGGAACGTAGGCCCTCTGGAGGGAGGATCCGTCGCGCCGCAGCGATTCCAGGTATTCCCAGGCCTTGCTTCGCGTTCCAAAGGCTCCGTACAGGAGGCGGAACACCGCGTTCTTGAGGAACATGTAGGCGTTGAGGGTCGCCGTGAGGGCCGGGGTCGTCACCACGATGCCATGGGAACTCATGAGGAAGAAGTCCAGAATGCTCGTTCCCGTACCTGCACCGAGGTCGAGGATGAGGTAATCCGCATCCACCGACAGGAGGCGCTTGACGAGCATGTTCTTCTGCCCCGCCTTGATGTTGGCCAGACCGGGAATCTCGGCGTCGCCCGGCACGAAGCGGAGGTTGGGATAGTCCGTCTCGAGGATGATGTTCTCGAAGGAGCCGGAACTGCCTGAAAGGAAGGTGCCGATCCCCCTTTTCGGGGCCGGAATTCCGAGGATCACATGGAGGTTGGAAGCTCCGAGGTCGAGGTCCGCCAGGACAACCCGCTTCCCTGCCTGGCCGAGGGCAATGGAAAGGTTGGCCGCTACAAGGGACTTGCCGACACCTCCCTTGCCGCTCGCGATGGGGACAATCCTCATGTCAGGGAATCCCCTCGACCGTTTCGATGTCTGCAGCACCCTGGGGCACAGGTCCCTGGCCAGGAGCCACTGGCCCCGCTTCGACGGATTTCCGCCGGCGGTACAGGGCGAGGACCAGGAGCCCCAGAGCGTCGATGGCGCCGACCGCAAGGGCTGCAAGGAAGGCGAGGCCCGAAAGCAGGAGCAGTCCCTCGACTCCGCGGAGGCTTCCGACGAGCAAGATGAGCGGAACCAGCGCAAAGAGGGACACTCCCTTCACAAGAAGGGCGAGCGGACGGTAGACCGCGTAACGGACCTCGTCAAACCAGAGGAAAAAGAACAGCGCAATGAAAATGAGCTGCGCGACAGCACAATAGCGGAGCACCGCCGTCGCGACCGCGGAACCCTCGCCAAGTCCGACCGCCTCGACGAAAAGCATCAGGGCAAGAAAGCGCAGGACCTCAAAAAAGGCGGCTGCAAGAAATAGGGGTCCACGCTGCATGATTGAAAAGGAGTGTAGACAGGGCCATGCCGGCAGTCAAGGCGGGAATGGGCGCGGTGCCAGCACCCTGTCTGCTTCTAGGCCTCTTGATGGCCCGGGGCATGCATATGCTCCGAGGCTTCCTCCATCAGGTGGAGGTAGTGCCTGCGGGTCGCCACGAGCTCCCGCAGCTCGGATGCCATGCGCGGATCGGCGCGGTCGGCGATGGGGTAGATGCAGGCTTCAGTCTCGTCGGTGTAGCGGCGAACGAACTCGATGTCCGTCACGTAGCCGAGGCTGATCATGTTGGAGATTCGGTCCGCGCACTTGAGCACGCGGGCGCGCGTCGAACCATAGGCAAGGATGCGCCCGAGGAAATCCGGTTTGCTCTCGATGGGTCGCCTCGTCACCTCAAGGACAAGTCGGTAGACCTCCGAGGCCTCCTCATCTATGGACAGAAGCGTGTCCGAATCGAAGTCGGGCACGTCCTCGACAAGGTCATGGATGACCGAGGCCTTGAGCAGGATGGAATCGATGTAGCCGTAATCCATCAGTATCGCCATGGTGTCGATCTGGTGCCGGAACATGTTGCCGCCCGAGCGTCGGCGCTTGCCGATCAGGACAGTGGAGAGCTGGACATAGGGTGCGAGGTCCATCTCCTTGAGGCGGATCATTGAACCCTTGTCCATCGCCGACTCAGGTCCGCCCTGGAACATGAAGCTCGGGGATGTCGGAGGGTGCATGCCGCTCCCTGCCGCATCGGGGGAATGGACATCGGCGCCTGATGGAGCGACGAAGCCCGGGCCCCTCCTGTCATTCACTCGAGATCCTCCATGTACTGATTGAACCGCATGACGCGGCGCTCGGCCTCGGCGAGCTTCTCGCGCTCCTTGGCGACCACCTCGGCGGGAGCCGCTGTCACGAAGCCCTCGTTGGCGAGCTTGGCCCTCGTCCTTTCGACGTACTGCCCTTCCTTCTCGGCGTCCTTGGCCAGGCGGGCCAGGAGCTTTGCGGAGTCCACCGCCTCAAGCACAAAGGCCCAGGCCTCGAAGCCGCGGCCAGCAAGTCCCACAGCACCCCTGGGCTTGGCTTCCACGAAGTAGGGAGCCGCAGTGGACGCAGCCCCTGGACCGTTCACGTAGAGGGCCACGAGGGCCACGTTATCGCGGAGGAAGGTCGCGCCGCCGAAGCTCGCATCAGTCTTCACCGCAAGGCGGAGCGGCGTCTCCGCCGGAATCTGGAACTCCGCGCGCAGCGTCCGCGCCAGACGGACAAGCTCCTGCAGCGAGCCGAAGCCTTCACCGACAGCTGTGGCGCCGCCGACTGTGGTGCCGCCGACTGTGGCGCCGCTTCCCGTGGCGCCGGGATAGGCCTGGATGATCAGGGGCCCCCGCGAGTTCGGCAGCATGCGGTAGATCTCCTCCGTCACGAAGGGCAGGAAGGGGTGGAGAAGCCTGAGCGACTCCTCGAGCACCTCGAGAAGCAGGGTAGTCTGACGGTTTTTTTCCGCCACTGCCGCCGCTCCGTCGCCCAGCCGCATCGCGAGCTTGGTGCCCTCGATGTACCAGTCGCAGAAGTCGTCCCAGAAATAGGCGTAGGCCGCCTGTGCCGCCTCGTTGAAGCGGTAACCCTCGAGGGCGGAGCGGCATGCGGCCGCGGCGAGGGCGAGCCTGCCTTTGACCCAATTGTCAATATCGCCGGGTTTGGCACCCTCGCCGGCGGGGCCGGCGACCATCTCGCGGCCTTCGAGGTTCATCAGGATGTAGCGGCTCGCGTTCCAGACCTTGTTGGCGAACTTCGAGCCCATCTTGAAGCTCTCGGTGTCCAGGAGCACGTCCTGTCCTCCGGCACAATTGTAGGCCAGCGTGAATTTCAGCGCATCGGCCCCGTACTCGTCGACCACCTTGAGCGGATCGATGCCGTTGCCCAGGGACTTTGACATCTTCCTGCCCTGCTTGTCGCGCACGAGGCCATGGATGTACACGTCCTTGAAGGGACTCTGGTCCGTGAACTCGAGGCCCGCCATGATCATGCGCGCCACCCAGAAGAAAATGATGTCGTAGGCCGTGACCAGTGTCGTTGTCGGATAGTACTTCCGGAGGTCCGCGGTGTCCTTCGGCCAGCCCAGGGTGCTGAAGGGCCAGAGCCAGCTCGAGAACCAGGTGTC
>JBMOIK010000174.1:0-8298 GCA_049317365.1 Rectinemataceae bacterium
GACCCCGCTTCAGAGCGGCATGAATCTCAGCTCGACGCCGAAGCCAGGCGGACCTTGATAGGCTAGCCTTCCCTTGATCTGCTCCGCCAGGCTCCGCACCAAGGTGAGGCCCGCGCTCGGGCAGCTGCTCGGATCCACCGATGCCAGCAGCCCCCTGCCCTGGTGTGGCTTGACCCCTCCGTGCCGGATAATGATAATCATTATCGTAATGACCGCATCGGTGATCGCAACGGCGGAGTTTGAGGCGCTCGAAGCCTTTCTCCGGAAAAATGGACTCAAGATGACGAGGGCGAGGGCTGTGGTGCTGGAGGCCTTCCTTTCCATCGAGCAGCATGTATCGGCGGAGGAGCTTTTCGAGGCTGCCCGAGCGATCGACGGGGGTATCGGGCAGGCCACCGTGTTCAGGACCATCAAGCTCCTCGCCGAATCGGGCGTGGCCCGCGAGGCTCGCAGTGACAAGGGTGGCCGTCAGTACGAGCGTGCGTTCCGGCGGGGGCATCATGACCACCTCGTCTGCCTGCGATGCGGAACAGTTGTCGAATTTGCCGACAGCTCCATCGAAGCAGCCCAGGCTGCCGTCTACGCTGCCCATGGCTTTTCGGCCATCGGCCACCAGCTCGAACTCGTGGGGATCTGCCCCCGCTGCTCGGGCCCGGGCGGGCAGAGCTGCCGCCCCGTGAAGGAAGCCTGACATGCTGCTTTCTGAACTCGCCCCAGGTGCCCGCTTCAGGGTGCAGGGGGTGACCATCGGCCGCGAGGTCGGGAAGCGACTTGCAGACATGGGATTCAACAATGGGGTGGAGGGCGAAGTTGTCCGCAGGCTCTTCCTCTCGGGGCCGATGCAGGTCCGAATCCTCGGCTACAGCCTCCTCCTCCGGAAGAGCGAGGCCGCCGCCGTTGAGGTCCTGCTGCAGACCGGGCAGCCCTCCCCATGAGCGACGGGCAGAGGCAGGGAAGGCTGCGTATCGCCCTGGCGGGCAATCCCAACGCTGGCAAGACGAGCCTCTTCAATGCCCTCACCGGGGCGCGGCACAAGGTAGGAAATTACCCGGGAGTCACGGTCGAGAAGCGCGAGGGGAGCCGGATCAGGAAGGGCCGCGAGTATCGCTTTATCGACCTGCCGGGGATCTACAGTCTCACTGCCTACTCCATCGACGAGGTGGTGACACGGGACTGCCTCCTGGACGAGCGCCCCGACCTCATCATCGATGTCCTGGATTCCACCAACCTCGAACGTCACCTCTATCTCTGCCTCCAGTTCCAGGAACTCGGGATTCCGGTCGTCGGGGCGCTCAACATGAGCGACGAGGCAAGGGCGCAGGGCATTTCCATCGATTCGGGGGAACTTGGAAAGATCCTGGGAATACCCATGACCGCGACGGTGGCGAGGACCGGAGAGGGAATCGAGGAGCTTCTCGACCTGGCCGACCTCGCGGCTGCGGGTGGATCCGACGACCTCCATCGCATAAGCTATGGACCCGAGATCGAGCCGAGGCTGGAAGCCCTCGAGGGCGCCATCGGGGCGGATCCGGATTTCGCCCGCCGCTTTCCCGCGCGCTGGCTCGCGGTCAAGCTCCTCGAAAAGGACGGGGACGCCCTGGAACGTCTCGGAACCCACCGCGACGCGGCCGCCATCGCCGCCCTGGCGCGCGAGTCGGCGGCGTGGATCGGCACACACTTCGGCAAGGACGCCGAGATTGTCATCTCGGGCCAGCGCTACGGCTACATCCACGGCGCCACCCACGAGACCCTCCGCCTGCCCGGAAGGCGCGCAGCCTCACTCACCGACGCCATCGACGCTGTCGTGATGCATCCCTTCCTGGCCCTGCCCATCTTTGCCCTCACCCTCTGGGGCGTCTTCACCCTGACCTTCTCGCTCGGGGCCTATCCGACAGCCTGGCTCGATGCCTTCTTCCGCTGGCTCGCCGCCTCGATCGGCTCGGCGCTGCCCGCCGGAGCGCTCCGTTCCCTCGTAGTGGACGGGGTGATCGCCGGCGTGGGCGGCGTACTGTCCTTCGTCCCCCTCATACTGCTGCTCTTTTTCCTGATCTCGGTCCTCGAGGACACAGGCTACATGTCGAGGGCGGCCTTCGCCACCGACCGCGCCCTCCACGCCTTCGGCCTCCACGGCCAGTCGGTCTTCCCCATGATGCTCGGCTTCGGCTGCTCGGTGCCCGCCATCATGGCGGCCAGGACCCTGAAGAGCCAGCGCGACCGAATCTTGACAATTATGATAATCCCCTTCATGAGCTGCGGGGCGAAGCTGCCCGTCCACGTCCTGTTGGCAGCGGCCTTTTTCCCGCGCCACGCCGCCGCCGCGGTGATGGCCATCTACGCCGTCGGCGTGGCCCTTGCCCTGGGCTCGGCCTGGGTCCTCCGGCGCACGGCCCTCCGGGGCGAGCCGACGCCCTTTGTCATGGAGCTGCCCCCCTGGCGCAGGCCCACGCTCCGGGGCCTCCTCTGGCACGTCTGGGAAAACACGGCGATGTACGCCCGCAAGGCCGGGACGGTGATCCTGGCGGCCTCGGTCCTCGTGTGGGCTGTCACGAGCTATCCTGAGTACAAAGCCGCCGGGGGCGAGAGAGAGGCGATGGAGGTAGCCTGGATGGCTGCCCATCCCGGTGCGGACCCCGAGGTACTCGAGGCAGGCCTTTCGCGCGACATGGCCTCCCGGTCGTTGACCTACAGCCTCGCGGGGCGCTTTGGCAAGGCAATCGAACCCCTCGTGGCTCCCCTGGGCTTCGACTGGAAAATCGGAGTCGCCGCGGTGACCGGCTTTGCCGCGAAGGAAGTTGTGGTCTCCACGCTCGGCATCCTCTACGGCGTTGGAGCGGGGAAGTCCGAACGGGCGGGGCTCAGGGGCGAACTGGCGGCCGACCCCGCCTGGACACCCCTGGTCGCCTTCTGCCTGATGCTGTTCATACTGCTGATTCCTCCCTGCTTCGCGGCCCTGGCCACCATGAGGGCCGAGCTCGGCTGGGGCTGGCTCGGCTTCGCCCTGGCCTTCCAGCTCTCCCTCGGCTGGCTCGTGGCCTTCGCGGTCTTCAGTATTGGTACAATGATCGGGATCGCTGCCTGAGCGGGGACTACCCTTGCATCACGGGCCGGCGCGGGCCTCGAGGAGCCTGAAGATGGCCCGGCGGTTCCAGTGGTACACGATGGTCCTCGGCACTGCCCAGTGGTTGAGGGCCGGATCCGTCGGGTCGACGAAGCGGACTTTCTCGCTGGCGAGGAAGGCCCAGGCGTAGCCTGCCGCCCGGACGGCGTCCCTGGCCCCGGGAGCGGCGACGCCATAGGGATAGGCGAAGACACTCGGTGCCTTGCCGGTGATTTTCGCGAGGGCGGCCATGGGAAGGGATGCCTCGCGGAGGACCTGTTTGCGGCTCCGGAGCCAGGCACGGGGGGTCATGTACTGGTGCGTATAGCCGTGGGCTCCGATCTCGCAGCCCTCCGACTGGAGCGTGACCAGCTGCCCTGCCGTGAGCACGGTCTTTGACCGCCCAATCGCCGCAGGGTAGATGAAGAGCCCGACAGGGATGCCCCGGGGACGGAGGGCTCCCTCCACGGCAGCCATGACCGAATGGTTGCCGTCATCTATCGTAATTGCGATGTTCTTTTTCCCCACGAGTCTGCCGGCCATGGCGTCTTCGAGCGACACGAAGGTATAGCCGAGGGCCTTCATGCGGTCGAGCTGGGCCGCGAAGTCGGCGATCGGGTAGTCGAGGGTAGACTTGGCGCCGAGGAAGCTGTGGTAATCGAGGATCAGCACGGTACCCGCAGCGAGGGAGGGAACCAAGGCAAGCGCTGAAAGAACGATGGCAAGCACTGTAGGGATGGTTTTCACTGCGCGACTCTACCTTCGCATGCAGGGCCTATGCAAGCGTGAAGCGGTCGATGAGCCTGCGCGCGATGCTCCCCTTGGGCGGGATTTCAGGGAGTCCTTCGCGGCCGCACCAGCGGAGCTCCGCGATCTCCTCGCCATCGGGTCGGGCCTCCCCTGAAAGCCAGCGCGCGGTGAAGGCGAGCATCAGTGAATCGGGAAAGGGCCAGGGTTGCGAAGCCACGTAGCTGAGATCCCCGATCTCGATGCCTGCTTCCTCGCGCACTTCACGGACGGCCGTTTCTTCCAGGGTCTCCCCCGCCTCGACGAAACCCGCAAGGAGGCCGAAGCGCCCTCCCGCAGGCACCTTCGCGTTGCGCGCTAGGAGGATCTGGTCGCCCCGCGTCACGAGCACGATGACGGCAGGTGAAATGCGCGGGAAGGTCTGGCGTCCACAGTCGGGGCAGTTCCGGCCTCCACCCTCGCCGGCCTCGGCCTCAGCCTCAGCCTCGGCCTCAGCCTCGGCCGTAGCGGCAGCCGCAGCCGCAGCCGCAGCCGCTGGCGGATCGACGAGGCCCGTGCCGCAGGCACCACAGAACTTTGCGGTCGCCAGCCAGTTGAGGAGCCCGAGGCCCTTCAGCGCAGGCCGGAGGGTGGCTTCGGGCCAGCGGGAGAGGGCCTGCCTGATGGGCATCCGGATAAGGCCGGCTGCTTCCAAGGCCGCCCCTGCCTCCTTCGGAAACGAGAGCGCCTTGAAGGCCTCGCCCGACCAGGTAAAACTCCTCTGTGCTTCTTCTTCCACCGCCTCGAGCCTCGGGGGAGAAAGCCAGGGCTCCCCGTCGGGGGAATCCATGAGGATGTCGCTGCCGAGAAAGGCGATCGTTCGCTGGGCCATGGTGGCGGATGATACCCTGCGGGCCTTGTTTGTGGTATATCTCCGGATGATCGGAGACCACATGAGCCCTGCATCGATACTCTTCCTTTTTCTCGTCCTCGCTTTCATCGACCTGGCCTGGGGGCTTGTCCTGTCCCTGCTCAACCGGCAGAGCGTCGTCGCCGCCCGTGGCAGGGTGCCCGAGGAACTCGCTTCCTCGATCACGGCCGAGGCGGCGGCCAAATCACGTGACTACACGCTCGCCCGTCTGGGCTTTTCGCTTGTCGAGGGTCCCATCACGACGATCCTTACGCTGGCGGTCGCAGCCCTCGGCCTCTTTGGCCTCCTTGACGCCTTTCTCGGAGCTCTTGTCCCGGGAGCCTATGCACAGGCAGTGCTTTTCTTCGTCACGATCCTCCTGGCTTCCTCCATCCTCTCCCTGCCCTTCTCGCTGTATTCCACCTTCGGCATCGAAAAGAGATTCGGTTTCAACACGACCACGCTGGGTACCTGGTTCCTCGACGGCGCGAAGGATACCCTGATATCGGCCCTTATCGGCCTGCCCCTCCTGTGGATCCTCTTTGCCTTCATGGACGCGACCGGCCGCTTCTGGTGGCTCTGGGCCGCAGGCATCTTCTCGCTTTTCAGCCTTGCCCTCTCGATCATCTTTCCCCTGCTGATCGCGCCGCTCTTCAACAAGTTCACGCCCCTTCCCGAGGGCAGCCTCCGGGATCGCATCAAGGAGCTCGCCGGTCGCCTGGGCTTCAGGATGGGCGGGATCTTCGTGATGGACGGCTCGAGGCGCTCGAAGCATTCCAACGCCTACTTCACGGGCCTGGGCGCGGTCAAGCGCATTGTCCTCTACGACACGCTGGTCTCCTCGATGTCGGAGGACGAGGTCCTGGCCGTCCTCGCCCACGAGATAGGGCACGAGAAGAAGCACCATGTGCTGAAGATGACAATTGTTTCGATCATCCTGTCCTTCGCGGCCTTCTACGTCCTTTCCCTCCTCAGGGGCTGGCCCGGACTCTACGCGGCCTTCGGCTTCACGGCCCCGACAAAGGAGGCAATACTCATGATCTTCGCGCTGGTGTCGGGGCCTGCCACCTTCTTCCTCGCGCCGCTTTTTTCAGCCTGGTCCCGCAGTCACGAGTACGAGGCCGACCGCTACGCCGCCGGGGCGGCAGGCAAGGAAGCGATGGGCTCGGCCCTCCTCCGCCTCAACAGCGAAAACGCCTCGAACCTCTGGCCCCACAGCCTCTACTCCTTCTGGCACTATTCGCATCCGACCCTCAGGGAAAGGCTGGCGGCGATGGCGAAGGCGATGTAATTGCGCAAAACCGGGCCTTTGGCCTACCATGCCCCACCATGGAAGCATCAAAGGCCTGCGACGGGGTCCGCTGCGAGGACCGACAGTACTATGTAGTCCGGGGTGGCGAAGCCACCTGCCTCGGCGAGAGCATCGAGGGAACGGGCTACGAGGGGGCCACCCGGATGGATTCGGGCATCGGCCTTGGCATCGATGCCGGGGGAACCTACACCGATGCCGTCCTCTTCGATTTTGCCAGTCGGAGCGTGCTGGCTTCGGTCAAGGCCCTTACCACCCATGGAAACCCTGCCATCGGCATAGGACGGGCCCTCGATGCCCTGCCCCTGTCGGAGCATCCCGGCTTAAGGAGGGTATCCCTGGCCACGACCTTCGCCACCAATGCCATCGTCGAGGGCAAGGGACGGAAGGTGGGGCTCCTCCTTGCCGGCTACGATTCCTACGACCTGGCGCGCATGGCCCACAAGCCCCTCCGGGTGGTCGCGGGCTACCACGACATCATGGGCAAGCTCATCGTGGTGCTCGACGAGGCCGGGGTGAGGACAGCCCTCCGCGAACTCGTGGAAGGAGAGGGCATAGAGGCCCTCGCCATCACCGCAGCCGGCGCCTGCCGCAATCCCGAGCACGAGCTCCGGATCAAGGCCATCGCCAGGGAAAGCCTGGGCCTCCCCATCGTGATGGGCCACGAGCTCTCGAGCGAACTGGACCGGATGCTGCGGGCCACCACCACGGCCCTGAACGCCCGGATATCGCCGCTCATCGCGGAGCTGGCGGGAGCCCTCGAGGTGGAGCTCCTCCGCCGGGGCATCCTTACCCCCCTGTCGATCGTGAGGGCCGACGGTTCCCTCATGGGCCTTGCCGAAGCCTGCGAGAAGCCCATCGAGATGATCCTTTCAGGGCCCGCCGCGAGCGTCCAGGGTGCCCTCATGCTGTCGGGCCTCGAGGAGGCCATCGTCGTGGACATCGGCGGTACCACCAGCGATGTGGCCATCACCGCGCGGGGAAGGCCCGTCATGAGCGGGAGGGGAGCCGTCATCGGCGAGTACCGCACCACGGTGAGGACCCTGAAGTCGAGCTCGATCGGCCTCGGCGGAGACAGCGAGATCCGCATCAGCCACGGAAAGCCCCAGGTCGGCCCCCGGCGGATCATACCAATTAGCTATGCATGCTCCGTCGACCCCGGGGTCCGCGCCCTCCAGGCCGAGCTGGCCGCCTCTCGCCTGGCGGAGATCGACATGATGCATCCTGCCCAGATCTACCTCCTGGCTGCCGAACCCGCGACCGAGTCATGGCTCGACCTGGCGGAGCGCTCGATCCTGGAGATCCTCCGCGAAGGGCCTGCCAGCATCCTTGGGCTCTCCCGCGCCCTGGGCAATCCCTATCTGTCCTGCATACCGCTGCGGCGGCTCGAGGAATTCGGCTATGTGATCCAGTCTGGCCTGACTCCCACCGATATCCTCCATGCCGAGGGGGGCTTCCTCCGTTGGGACGCCGAGGCTGCCACGCTGGCCCTTGCCATTTTCGCCAAACGGCTCGCGCTGGATCCAGCCAGTTGCGCCACTCTCATCCGCGCTGCGATGGGGGAAAAGCTGGCCCACGCCGTCCTTGTCGAGGGCATTGACGATCCTGGCCGTCCCCGCAAGCAGGGCGAGCTGGCACTGAAGGGCTTTGGTGAACGCTTCTGGGAGTCTGCGGTCTCCGGGAAACGGGATGGGGCCTTTTCCTATTCGATGCGGCTGGAGTTGCCCCTGGTAGGCGTCGGGGCTCCCGTCGCCGCCTTCCTCCCTGAGCTCGCCCGCCTTCTCGGAACCACGGAGCTCTGCCCCCCGCATGCCGACACCGCAGGTGCGGTCGGTGCCGTCATCAGTTCCGTCACCGAGGAGCTGACCCTCCTGATCAGGCCCCAGAGCAATGGTGGATACAGCCTCTTCGGACCTGATTTCAAGCGGATGTACGTAGACCTCGGCCTCGCCCAGAAGGAGGCTCGGGAACTGGCGCTTCGCGGGATCCTTGCCAGGGCCCGCTCCGGCGAGCTCGGCGATTGCCTGGTCGAGATCACCCTCGAGGATGAAAGCGTACGCCTCGCCCATGGCACGCACTATATGGAAACCAGGGTGCGCGCCTCGGCCCTCGCCCTCGTCTGACCCCAGGGGCGGTCGCAATTGCAGCCGCCGCGAGTTCCTGTTTCCTCCCTCCCAAAAAGCCCGCCCACGTGCTCCCCCTTCTGGAAACGGGCCACAATCGCTATTATTCCCCGACAGTTTCTACAGGAGTTCC
>JBMOIK010000175.1:0-8296 GCA_049317365.1 Rectinemataceae bacterium
CTTACGACAAGCCCGACCTCATCCACCGGATCATGAGGGACAGGGCCGACGCGATCATCGAGATAACCGCGGAAGCGCTCAAATACACGTCCTTCGACACGTTCTGGTACTGGGAGGACATGGCCTTCAAGAACGGCCCCCTCGTGGACCCGGTCATGTTCCGCGAGTTCGCCCTGCCGCATTACAAGAGGGTAAACGAATGGCTTCGGAGCAAGGGGATCAAGCACATCGGCCTCGACAGCGATGGCAGTGTCTGGAAACTCATCCCTGTCTGGATCGACGCGGGCATCGACATCCTCTGGCCCTTCGAGGTCCAGGCTGGAATGGACGTGGTCCGTGTCAGGAAAGAATTCGGAAATGCCTTTGTCATATTCGGTGGCATAGACAAGAAGGAGATCGCCAAGGGCGGAGAAGCCCTGCGCAGGGAAGTGGACAGGGTGATGCCCCTTGTCGAGGGCGGCGGCTACATCCCCGAATTGGACCACAGCGTACATCCGGACATCAATTGGGCGACCTTCCAGGAATACCTGGCCTACCTTACAAAACGGCTGGGCTGGGGCTGATCGGCTGGGGGGACGCAGCTACACCCTCCCTTCGACGCCCACACTACGCTGGAGAATCCTCAAACAAGGAGTTGATTCCATGGCTTTCAAGCTGGCCTGCGCAGATTTCACCTTTCCCCTCCTGCCTCACGACAAGGTGCTGGACCTGATCGCAATGCTCGACTTCGATGGGGTCGACATCGGTTTGTTCGAAGACCGATCCCATCTCTGGCCTTCCAGGGCCTTTGCGAACATCAAGAAGAACGCCCGCGAGCTCGGCGACAAGCTTCGAAGCAGGGGCCTCGAAGCGGCCGATATCTTCCTGCAGACCGCCCTGGATTTCACCACTGTCGCGCCCAATCATCCAGATTTGCCAGTCAGGACAAGGGCCCGCGAGTATTTCCTCAAGACCCTTGAGTTCACCCTGGAGTGCGGGGGCAAGCATGTATCAGCCCTGCCTGGGGTCCTTTTCGAGGGCGAGAGCAAGGAAGCTTCCCACGCCCGATGCTTCGAGGAGCTTGGATGGAGATGCGATGAGGCCCGAAAGGCAGGGCTCGTGTTTTCGGTCGAAGCCCACTTAGGCTCAATTGCACCCACTCCTGCTGCGGCCATGGACCTGGTCAGGAACACGCCCGGCCTGACCCTCACCCTCGACTACACTCATTTCACGAAGCTGGGCTTCACGGATGCCGAAATCGAAGTCTTGATACCCCACGCCTCCCACTTCCACGCACGTGGCGCAGCGAAGGACAGGCTCCAGACCCCCGTGAAGGAAAGTTCCATCGATTATGCCAGGGTCGTCTCGGTCATGAAAAAAGAAAACTACAAGGGTTATATAGGAATAGAATATACCTGGACCGAATGGGAGAATTGCAACAGGACGGACAATGTCTCCGAGACCATCCTGCTTCGGGACCTGGTTTCAAAGGCCGATCACGCACACAAGGGGGAATCCTGATATGGGCACCACGTTCAAGTTTCTTGGATTTTCATCCTTCTACATCACGGCCTCCGACGACAAGCGGATACTGATCGACCCCTACCTGAATGCCAATCCCGCAAGCCCGGTCAAGGCAGCCGACCTGGACCGGGTGGATCTCATCCTCGTCAGCCATGCCGCCTTCGACCATATCGGGGATACCGCCGAAATAGCCATCAAGCAGGGCTGCCCCGTCATCTGCGGAGGGGATTCCAAGCTCTTCCTGCTTGAGCAGGGCGTCCCATCCGCGCAGCTGACCGAGACCGTCTGGGGCCTTACAGTGCAGGCGGCCGGCATCAAGGTCCGACCAGTTGTGAGCATGCACCGCTCGGCGGCAAAGCTTCAGGACGGTCGCATCGTCGTCGCCCTCCCCCTGGGCTTCATTGTCCATCTCGCTGACGGGACCAGGATATACAACGCAAGCGACACAGCCCTTTTCAGCGACATGAAGCTCATAGGCGAGCTGGAAAAGCCCCATGTCGGCCTGATGAATGTCACCATCGAAAACTGTTTTGATTTCCTTCCGGAATTCCTCACCGGGGAAATGACGCCCTACGAAGCAGCCCTCGCTTCCCAATGGCTCGGTCTTGAATACGCAATAGCCTGCCACTATACAAAGCGGAATTGCCCCGACGTCGACCAGTTCGTGACCCTCCTCAAGGAAATGGGCAATGGCGGCAAGCCCTCCGTAGTGCCGGTGGCCATGAATCCCGGGGAGGAGTTCTTCTATGACAGGGTCCATTGAAGGAAAGGGCGGTATGCACATGAATCGAAAGATCGGCTTCATAGGCCTCGGAATCATGGGTAGGCCGATGGCCAGGAACCTGATCAAGGCCGGATACACGCTCGTGGTCTTCGACGTCAATGCGGAAGCGATCCGGGACCTATGCTCCGCCGGTGCCGAAGAGGGCCTGTCGGCCAGGGATGTAGCGGAACGGGCTCCCGTAGTGATCACAATGCTTCCCAATTCTCCCCATGTCGTCGAGGCGATCCTGGGCAAGGACGGCGCGCTGGCCGGCGCCGGTCCCGGATCCATCCTGGTCGACATGAGCTCGATCGCGCCCCTCGTGTCCAAGGACGTCGAAGCGAAGGCGCGGGCCAAGGGCGTCGAGATGCTGGACGCCCCTGTCAGCGGCGGCGAACCGAAGGCAGTCGAGGGCACGCTTGCCATCATGGTGGGTGGGGAGGAAAAGACCTTCGAGGCCGTAAAGGAGATTCTCCTCGCGATGGGGTCCTCGGCAATCCTCGTCGGCGGGATCGGCAGCGGCAATGTCGCGAAGCTGGCAAACCAGATCATCGTAGCACTGAACATCGCCGCGATGTCCGAGGCCATGACGCTCGCCACAAAGGCTGGCGTCGACCCCGAGAAAGTGTTCCAGGCCATCAGGGGAGGCCTTGCAGGAAGCACGGTGCTTGAGGCCAAGATGCCCAAGGTGCTGAAAGGCGACTTCAAGCCCGGCTTCAGGATCGAGCTGCACATCAAGGACCTGATGAACGCCCTCGACACCGCCCATGAAATCGGAGTACCCCTCCCCCTTACCGCTGGGGTCCTTGAAATGATGCAAGCCCTCAGGGTCGATGGCAAGGCGCAGAACGACCATGCCGGCCTGATACAGTATTACGAAAGTCTCTGCGCCATCGAAGTGCGCGGTCGGCGATAGCCGCAGGAAAGGAAGGGTTTACCTATGACGAAAGTGCTGCCCAGGGAAGACAACGGCGATGGAAAATGCTTCGAGGACCTCGAGATCCCTGTGGATCTCGACCTCGGCCGCCAGAAGGATATCTACCTGAAGATGTGCCTCATCCGTGAATTCGACACCAAGGTCAAGGAACTCTGGCTGGACAACAAGATCTATGGGCTGGCGCATTCCTATGTCGGAGCCGAGGCGATCGCGGTCGGAGCCTGTGCAGCGTTGCACCCTGACGACTACATCACAAGCACGCATCGCGGGCATGGCCATACGATCGCCAAGGGTGCCGACATCAACAAGATGATGGCGGAGCTCTTCGGCAAGTACGAGGGATACAACCGAGGCAAGGGCGGATCCATGCACATCGCCGATGTCGAGCACGGCATGCTCGGAGCGACGGGCATCGTCGGCAGCGGCATGCCCATCGCCCTCGGTTCAGCCCTGTCCGCGGATCTCCTTGGAAATGGCAAGATCACCATCTGCTTCCACGGAGACGGAGGCACCAACCAGGGGGTCTGGCACGAGACGATCAACATGGCGGCCGCATGGAATCTGCCCGTGGTCTTCATAATTGAAAACAACCAGATGGCGATCGGCACCCAGCTCAGTTGCGTCTCCAAGGAAACCGACCTCTTCCGAAGGGCCCTCGGCTACGGCATCCCCGGTGTCCTGGTCGATGGATTCAATGTCTTCGAGGTCTATCTTGCCGTAAAGGAAGCGGTGGAGCGTGCCCGTGCAGGCCAGGGACCAACCCTGATCGAAGCGCGGTTTCTCCGCCTCCTCGGACACTTTGTCGCCGACGACCAATGGTACCGGGACCTTACCAAAGTCGAGCCCTATTGGGACTACGATCCTATCAAGCGCATGCGCGAGTATTTCATCCTGAACAAGCTGCTCACGGAGAAGGAAATCGTGGGCATCGAGGCAGAGGCAAAGGCCAGCGTCGAGCGGTCCGTCGTCTACGCATCGACGGAGTGCAGCGAGCCTGGCATCGATACCTTGTATGAAGACATTTATGCCCACGGCGAAGTGATAGTGTGAAAGGACAGAAGTTATGAGCATCAAGACCGTCAGGGAAGCCTTGAATGATGGCATGCGTGAGGAGATGAGGCGCGATCCCACCGTGATCCTCATGGGCTGCGACGTTGCCGTCAGGGGCAACCCCTTTGGCGTCACGAAGGGCCTCCTCCAGGAATTCGGCCCCAAGCGGGTCATCGACACCCCCATATCCGAACCGGGCTTCACGGGGGCCGGAGTAGGCGCGGCGGCGACAGGACTCAGGCCGATCGTCGAGATCCTCTATTCCGACTGGATCACCCTGGCCATGGACCAGATCGTGAACATGGCAGCCAAGATGCGCTACATGTTCGGCGGCAAGGTCAATGTGCCCCTGGTCGTGAGGGCTCCCTTCGGCTCGGGCGGCGGCAACGCGGCCCAGCACTCCCAGTCCTTCGAGAACTGGTTCAACCACGTCCCGGGCCTGAAGGTGGTAGCGCCGATCAGCCCCTACGATTGCAAGGGCATGTTGCTCACGGCGATCAGGGACGACAACCCGGTCATCTTCTTCGAGCACAAGCGCGCATACCAGATCAAGGGCGAGGTGCCCGACGAAGAGTACACCGTGCCCTTCGGCAAGGCGGCAATCCGCAAGGAAGGGTCGGACGTCACAATTGTTTCCTACTCCATGATGTCCATCAAGGCCTTGGAGGCAGCAGAGGAGCTGGAAAAGGAGCAGGGAATCAAGTGCGAGGTGATCGATCTGCGCTCGCTCCTGCCCCTCGATTATGAGACCGTGATGGGCTCGCTCGCGAAGACCAACCGGATCGTGGTCTGCCAGGAAGCGAACCTGCGCGGAGGGATGGCCGCGGATATCGTGGCCGAGATCATCGATCGGGGCTTCGATCTCCTCGATGCGCCTCCGGTCCGGGTGGCCGCGCTTAACGTACCAATGCCCTACAACATGGCCCTGGAAAACGAGGTCATACCAAGTGTCCAGAAGATCAAGGCCGCCGTCCTCAAAGCACTTGGCGATCGATAAGGGTGGTTTGAAATGCCCAAGATGCTGAACATGCCCAAGCTCGGCGTGAATATGACCGAGGCCCTCATTGTCGAATGGCTCGTCAAGGAAGGGGACTCGATCAAGGCAGGTGACCACATCCTCGACGCCGAGACCGACAAGGCCATCCAGGAGATCTGTTCCTCCATGTCGGGTGTCATCGCACAGATACTGGTGCCCGTCGGCGTAACCGCCCTGTGCCAGACTCCCATCGCCGTGCTGCTCGAGCCCGGGGAAAAGCCGGCACAGGCAGCGCTGGACACATTGGCCGCGGTCAAGCCCGCGTCAAAGCCGGCAGCGAGCGACCCAGGCGCGAGGACAGCGGCAGGATCTGGCCGATCTGATCCCCCGCAGGTCCTGCCCCCAGCGGCTATCCAGCGGAAGAGGATCTCGCCCCTGGCAAAGGCTACTGCCGCGAAACTCGGCGTGGACTGGAAAGCCCTAACGCCAGCGAAACCTGGCGATAGGATCGTCCGAGCTGATGTACTTGCCTTTGCCTCGGCCGTAAAAGCCCAGTCCCCGGTTGATCGCCTTACCGCAGCTGCCGTGGGTTCAGTCATTCCCTACGCCGGCATCAGGCGCGTGATCGGCGATCGCATGGCCGAGAGCGCGCGCACGATACCAAGCGTCGCTTTGACCCTTCACGCCGAGGTGGAAAGGCTGGTCGCCTGGAGGGAGGATCTCAAGGACAAGGGCTTTGCTGCCAGCTTCAACGAGATGATGGCCATGATCGTGGCCAAGGCGCTCCGGGAGCACCCGATCATGAATTCAAGCCTGGTGGGAAGCGAGATCCGGCTTCTTGGGGATATCAATATCGGGATCGCCGTCGATACGGAACGGGGCCTCTTCGTACCGGTGATCCGGAACACGGACACCAAGGGCCTCACGGAGATCGGTGAGGAGCTGCGGAGGAAGGTCGAAGCGGCGAAGGCCGGAAGGGCAGGAACCGAGGATCTCTCGGGAGGGACCTTCACCATCACCAACCTGGGCATGTATGAAATCGAGAATTTCGTTCCCATCATCAATCCTCCGGAATGCGCGATCCTGGGCATTGGCGCCATGAGTCGCGATTCGGTTGTCCGTGAATACGACAGGATCAACATAGTCTCGAGGATGCAGCTCACGCTGGTCTTCGACCACAGGATCGTCGACGGCGCGCCAGCCGCCAGGTTCCTCCAGAGGGTAAAGCGCCTGGTGGAACAGCCGATGGATATGCTCAACTAGAGGTACCATGTTGAAAAACAAGGTGGCGGTCGTAACCGGGGCGGGCCAGGGCCTGGGCAAGGCGATAGCGGAATCCCTCGCCGAAAAGGGAAGCTCCGTGGCCATCGTCGACATCAAGCTCCCTGAGGCACGGAGCGTCGCCGAGGAAATCACGCGCTCAGGCGGCAAAGCCATCGCAGTCGGGGCGGACGTATCGAAGGTCGAGGATATCAGGAGGATGGTGCGGGAGACAGTAGCTGCCTTTTCCGGCATCGACATCCTCGTCAACAACGCCGGCATCCTGCATCAGACAGCGATCGAGGACATCACCGAGGAGGAATGGGACCGGATGATGGCCGTGAATCTCAAGAGCGTCTTTTTCTCGATGCAGCAAGTCCTGCCGAGCATGAAGTCCCGGGGTTCAGGCAGGATCATCAGCATATCCTCCCTCGCCGGCCGGATGGGAGGCTATGCCAACGGCGTAGCGTATTCCGCATCCAAGGCCGGGATCATCGGCCTGACCAGGGCGGTTGCCCGAAGGCTCGCATCCTTCGGCATCACAGTGAACGCCATCGCTCCCGGCACCACCGAGACGGATATCATCAAGAGTCTTTCGGTGGAGCAGATCGACATGCTCAAGGAAGCGATACCGCTCAAGCGACTCGGCAGGCCCGACAATGTATCGGAACTCGTCGCCTTTCTCTGTACCGATGCCGCGGACTTCATCACCGGGGCTGTCATCGACGTGAACGGCGGCATCTACATGGCGTGATCCCTCTCCGGGGAAAGTGCAATTAGCTACATATGAGGAAGGAGGTCCTGGAACATGCGTGATGGAAGACTCCAAGGCCAGGTCGCCTGGATAAGCGGCGGAACGAAGGGCATTGGCGAAGGAGCTGCCTGTCTCTTCGCCAGGGAAGGCGCCTCGGTAGCCATCATCGGCCGCGACGAAAAGGACGGGAAGCGAGTAGTCGATACGATCGCGGGCGAAGGCGGCCAAGCCCTGTTCATCCCCTGCGACGTGACGAAGGCCGACCAGGTCGAGATGTCCATCAAGCGAACGGTTGGCCGTTTCGGTGGACTCCAGATCCTTGTCAACAATGCCGGCATCGTCGACGTCAGGCGCCTCCATGAATACAGCGAGGAGCAATTCACCCGTGTCATGGATGTGAATGTCAAATCCATGTTCCTTGCATTCAAGTACGCCTTCCCCCATCTCAAGGCCAACGCCCAGAGCTATGTCGTCAACATCGGCTCGATCAGCAGCTATGTCGGCCAGGACGGAACCCCTGTCTACACCGCATCGAAGGGAGCGGTGCTCCAGCTGTCGCGCTCCATCGGACTCGATTATGCACAGTATGGGATTCGTAGTAATTGTGTGTGTCCCGGAATAACCGATACGCCCATGCTGCATGAACACCTGGACAAGGCCCCCGACCCCGCGGCGCACCTGGCCAAGCGGCTCAGACGGGTCCCGCTCGGAAGGATCCTGACTCCCGAGGATATCGCGAAAGCCATCCTCTATTTCTCCTGCGAGGATTCCGCCGGCATCACCGCAACCTCCCTCATCGTGGATGGCGGCTATCTTGCGGCTGCGGAATGGGATTGCGGAGCCTCCGACAGTACATGACAGGCAAATCGGAAAAGAGGGCGACGATGGAGAGTACATGGAAAAGCGCTTCGATCTGACCATTGTAGGCGGTGGACCCGGCGGCTACGTCGCGGCGATCCGGGCATCGCGTCTCGGCTTGAAGGTCGCGGTGGTCGAGGAAGGGGAGATGGGGGGGACCTGTCTGAACAGGGGATGCATCCCCACAAAGGCCTT
>JBMOIK010000176.1:0-8292 GCA_049317365.1 Rectinemataceae bacterium
CCAGGACCTCTGGCTCCTCCTCCCCGACCGAAGCGACCGCTGCGCCCGGGAATTGTCGCTGCTTATCGAGGGCTATTCGGAGTTTGCCGAACTCGAGCCAGGCAGCGTCGCCTTCATCGAATCGCTCAGGTTTCTCCGGATGATCCACTTTCTGGCATGGCGTGCGCGCCAGCGCTCCGACCTCTGGTTTGCCCGCGATTTCCCCGATTGGGGCACCAGGGCCTTCTGGATCAAGGAAGTGGAAGATCTCCGGGAACAGGCGCGGAATATCCTTGAGGTGAGTTAGGAGCCTGTCTGACTCAGGTTTTTGGCGGAGGGTCAGACAACCCTATACTTCGAAGTCAATCCGACGAGGAAATTCCGAAGGAACTGGTCGCCACAGATCCGCCAGTTTGGATGTCCGAATTTGCGGAAAAGCGCGGAGAGCTCCGGCTTTGAGACGGTGACTCCAGCAAGGCCCATGATCGCGATAAGATCCTCATCCCTGAGTTCGAGCGCGATCCGGAGGCGTTTCAGGATATCGTTGTTCGACAAGCGATCCTTGGGGAGGACAGCAGCTTCGCCAGTTTCGCCCCGGGGACCGCGCTTCCAGATGATGAGCCCATCGAGGAAGCAAGCAAGCACCGCGTCGGAGCATTCGACGTAGCCTTCTTCCCCCTCCTTGCTGAAGCAGGTTTCGAGCTCAGAGCGCTCCATGGCGCGACCCGCCAAGGCGAAGAGTTCGATCACCTTGAGATCGGTGATGTTGAGCGCATATCGTATGCGGCGAAGTATGTCGTTTCGGTCCATATACCCCCCTGCTTCGGTATTCAAGCGAATGGTTGGCACCGTGCTTCTTCTGAGAGGTCAGGTCGCCAACCTTCTCGTGGCGAAGGATATTCCCCTTATTGCGCAAAAAGACCCGCCGCAGCGGGTCTTTCAGGTTGAGCGCCGAAGGGGAGTCGAACCCCTATCTCCAGCTTGGAAGGCTGGGGTAATAGCCGCTATACGACCGGCGCAAGCAGAGGTACCGTAGCTTTCGGGGGATAGAGATGTCAAGGTCCACCCTGCCGGGCCAGCGGTAGCGAAGGTCAGTGGAAAAGGCGGAAATGGAAGACGGAAATTGCCGATATAATTGGAGATGAACATGAGAAATAGGCTCTCCCTGCCAACCAGGCTGCCACGCTCTCTGTGGGCAAGGTGCTGCGCCTTATTCTTTCTTGCAGCCATGCTATCCTCCGCAAGTGGCGCTGAAGCCAGGTGGCGTGTCCTGTATGAAGACGGTCTGGACGCCTTCGAGGCGAGGGATCTTGGCAAGGCTCTGCAAGACTTCCAGGAAGCCATCGCAGAGCGCAGGACAGGTTTTGAAAAAGCTGTAGCGTCTATTTCTGCAGTCTCCGAGTCCGCTGAGGCCAAACACTCGAAGGACTCCATTCACTCCTTTGTCGAAACCAAGGCCAAAGCAATTCTCTTTGCTCGGGAGATATCCTCAATTCATGCCTCGGCGGCAGGGTCGCTTCTTGCGGAGGCTGAAGCCTTAAAGGCCAGGAATCCCGATCGCCTCCAGAGCAACTTCCTTGAAGCTCTCATCTCCGTACTGGATGCGACAGGTGAGGAAGCCCTTCACGGCTCGCTGAAACGCCTGGAAGAGGAAGCCCAGCTCCTTAAGGACTTCCCTGAGGCTGAATATGGACTTGGGAAGGTTTTCCTTGCAGAGGGAGAACTCAGGCTTGCTGCAGCCCAGTTTGAACGTGCCCTGTCCATGGCAGCTTCTCTTGAAATACCGGAGAGCCGGAGCGAGTTCCTGGATTCCCTCGCTTCTGTCCAGAAGTCCTTGGGGGACTTGATTGCCTATGAGGCGACGCTCAGGCAGGAACTCGTGGATCTTTCCCCCTTTGGTGAAAAGGAAGCCTTTCTCAGACAAGCCATGGAGCGCAGCCTTGTAAATGAGGGCTTTGATACCTTTGCACGTTTATATCGGATCGATGAAGTCAGGGTATCCAAGCCAGCAGCCGAGCTCGGGGAGTACCTGCTTCGCCGGGGTCGGTCACAGGCGGTCATCCATCTTGCCATTTCTGCCAATGCCGTGATTACGCGGGCACTCACTGAAATTCGCCGCAAAGAGCCATCCTATCAGTATAGAGATCTCCATGACCTAGGGTCGGCTCTGCTCCGCCAGAGTGGACTTGAGGAGTGGACCGAGAAGTCAGGCCTATGGAAGTGCTTATATTACCTGGCTGAGGCACTCGCAGCCCAACCCGTAGCCCAGGCATCGAAGGAACTTTTCGTTGAGCTGTCTTCAATGGAAATCGCTGGGGCGTGGGCTGCTGCATCCCGGCAGGCGCTGCTACGCAAGGATGGGAAGCTTGCTATTTTCCCGTGACCCTTTCCATTGCGGCAGCCACGTCCGGTTCAACCGCGATCTTGGCGACAAATTCCGCGACGAAGGGATCGATGATCGAATAGACCCGGCGTGTTTTCTGCACTTCGGCGTTGACGATCCCGTTTTCCTTCAGAATTGCTAGGTGCTGCGAAATGACCGGCTGAGGTTGGTGGAGGCATCGCCACATGTCTGAGACACAGGGATCTTCCTCGCGAGCTATGAGCATCAAGAGCTTCAGACGGATGGGGTGGCCCACCGCCTTCAGCTTTCGCGCGAAGTCCTCGAGAGCTTGGCAATCGCAGTGGGTTGTACTCTCATTCATGATAGCATAGAGAATATCTTATAGTTCGGGAATTATCAATATGCCTCGTGACGCAGCGTCGATCTCGCGCTGGATTCCAGAAGAGAGGTATTCATCAAGGTGTTCCCGCGCGGAGCCTGCCATCGCCTGAATCGAAAAACCGACAGTGGGCCCACTGCGAAGCAACTCGCAATTCAAGTCGATAATGCGTTCCCCCACCCGGAGACTACAGTCAGATAGGATTGTCCCGATGCGCAGGTCAGTGAAAGAGCTGCCTTCGGCTGGATGGATGGAAATTCCTCCAGTCGATACGGTGAGCACCTTGCCGCCCATGATCCGCCCTGTTTCGGGGTTCATGCAAAGGAAGGTGAACCGATCCCAATCCGAAGCGGGATGCCGTTCGCTCTCGCGAATATCCTCGACAATAGAATAGCGTTGGAGAAGTTTGAAAAAACGGGTCTGTTCGGCTGGATCGGAAAGCCGCTCAGAAATCATGCCATTGACCCCAAGATGAGTCGCCTTGTCTGCATCGCCGATATCAAAGGCATCGCCCTTCAAGAGGACGATCACGCATTCATGCCGCGATCGAGATGCACGAACCACGCTTACAATGACCTTCCAATGGCGCGGGAAATCAGCCGCACTAGCGACGATGGCCTCGGGATTGATCTCCTCCAGGTTGTCGAGGGCCTTGAGTGCGCTCCGATAGCGGACTGACTCGTAGCCGAGAGGCTTGAGCCAGGCTCCAAGCTCTCTGGCCTTGTCATCATCCTCGATCAGGAGAAGAGCCTTCATTCGGTGCCTTTGTTGAGCACGGTGTAACCGACAATGTACCAGACATCCTCACGACGGCGGAGTTCGTATTGGTATTCCTTTATTGAGACATAGCCCTTCTCAGCAAAGCGCTCCATGACTCGCACGCTGCCATCGTTTTCGGTATAGCGAGTCTCTACAATCTCATACTCGGAGGGGAGAAGTGTTATGGCTGCTTCCACCCTGGAGCCCTGGAGATCGAGTTTGAAGCGTTCTATCATCTTCCTTCGTCCCTCATCGGATTCCCGGTTGAAGGATCGAGCCAGATCTGCGCTGTTCCGGAGGATGGCCTCAAGATCGAGATAGAGGAAAAACTCGTTCCAGCGTGAGCGCTGACGCGCCTGGATGGTTCGCCTGATAACCTCATCAGGCGGGATGCTCTCAGGCCTGAGCAACTCCCCCGTCTCGGCCTTGATCCTCTCGGTAGCGGTGGGAGCGCCAAGGCTTGCCGGTTTGACCGAGAGCATGAGCACGTTCGAGAGGAGGGGTCTCCGGGTGTCGGAAAGCTCCCGTGGTGCAAGGTCCGGCCAGAAACTTGCCTGGACGGCAAAACTTCCAGATTCCGAAATTGAGATATATCCGGTCAAGTTCTCTACAAAGGAATACTCCTCCCCAGGTTCGACCGAGATTTCGCGATAGAAGGCCGGTCCGGAGTCCGCACGTGCCCTTTTGAATGCCTGTGCGACCTCAATGTGCCGGTTGGCCGCTGTCCTTGCGTCGAAGACGAGGCTATACATCCTGTTCTCGGCGAGCTTGAACCTGAAGGCTGAGCTCGTTGGATTGAATACACTGACTTTGATTGCTATCTCGGAATCGGTGTAGTACACGCGCTTGTCATGGAACCTGATGGAAACCTCAGGTTGGACGGTGAGGGCCTGGGCATCGACGGTGGGTGCCTTTCCTTCGGCCTCCGCAATGGCAGAAGCCGCGATGAGGACGAGGATTGCAGCGATGGTTGCGCGGTTCACGACCGGGCCTCTCCTTGCGACGGGCGTAGGCGAGGGCCGAACCCGAGGCTATACTGGACTCAAGTTGCGGCAGGCCCTGAGGCTTCTCCACAGCTCCATCTGATTTTCGGAACGTTGGGATGAATACCTTATACCACCGCACGATTCTCGAGAAGTTGTCGCGTCTTCCGGCCCTCGAACTCATGGCTACAGCCCTTTCCAAGGGCCCGTGGCCAGTAGATGTCGGGGAATTCGAGGGAGGTTTCGCCTCAGCTTCCATCGCCTGCCTTGTCGCTGCACCCGGGATTCGAGCACAGGTTGCGGCCTCCGGTTCCGGACCGGTCTTCATCGTGGTCCCGACTGACCAGGAGGCAGAAAGCCTGGTCTCCGACCTGGTGACCTTCGGCTTGCGGGCGGAGCTCCTGTCCTGGTGGAAGACGGCAGCCTATAGGCCGAGCGCATCCCGAAACCGGATTTTCGGGGAAAGGGTTGCCACGCTTTCTCGACTGATCCGAAGGGAGTCGAGACTCGTCGTCGCAAGCCAGCGGGCCTTTGTGACGCCTGTACCCCCGCGTTCGAGCCTCATCGACCATGTGCTTGCCCTGGAAAGCGGCAACACCATCGATCCGGTCGATCTTGGGGAGAGGATAGCCGCCTTCGGCTACCTTCGGGTTCCTCGCGTCTCCCTGCCTGGAGAGTTCGCGCTCCGCGGAGAGGTTCTCGACATCTTCCAGCCAGGTGACGATGAAGCCATCCGGGTTGTCTTCGAATTCGACACGATCGAGCGAATTGCTTCTTTCGATCCACAGGCGCAGTCCGGACACGAGAAGGTCGGACGCGCTGTCATCCGGCCGCTCAAGGAAATACTGTGGACGCCCGAACGGATCGAGGTCCTGGCCGCGAAGGCCTCAAACCTGCCAGGCTGCTCCAATAGGCTTGCCCCGCTCCTTGAAGCGCTTTCGGCCAGCGGCGAGGCCAAGGGCGAGGAACTCTGGTATCCGCTTGCATTCCCTGAACCCGGCTCGATCATTGACTACCTCAGACCGGAAGGCTCGGAGGGAGAACCGGGACTCCTCATCCTCCTCGACCACGAGCGGCTCCATGCCCAGGAGGAGGCGACGCGGAAGGAATACGCGGGCATGTACCGTACCGCGCTGAAAGACATTCCTGTGCCTCCGCCCGAGCTTTCCATACACTCTTTTGCTGCCCTCGAGGAGGCTGCCCGCTCGGCGTCGCAGACGGAGGCAGGCAGGCGGGGCCTCAGGCTGCTCAGGAGCTTCGCGCTCAAGGACGAAGCCGCGCGGAGCCGGATAATGTGCGGGGTAGAGGCACCGCGCTCGTACTTCGGAAACATCACCTATTTCAAGGAGGACCTCGCCTCGCTGCTCAGTGCCGGCTACGAGGCCCTGGTCCTTGCCGAGTCGGAGCCGCAGGCGGAGCGCATCGGGACGCTGCTCCGCGATTTCAAGGTTTCTGTCGGCGTCGCAGGCATTTCCAGCGGATTCCGCGCATCGTCCATAAAGCTTGCGGTCATCCAGGAAGCGGAGATCTTCGGGCGACGGAAACGTGTTCCGAAATCGGTCCGGAATTCCCGCTCGGCGGTCATCGATTCCTTCATCGAGCTCGCGCCCGGGGACTTCGTGGTGCACATCAACTATGGCATCGGAAAGTTCATCGCAATTGAACGCATGCGCGTCATGGGCAACGAGCGGGACTACATCAAGATCGCCTACGCCGACCAGGAAAACGTCTTCGTCCCCATCGAGCAGGCCAACCTCGTGCAGCGCTACATCGGCAACGAAGGAGACGAACCCCGACTCGACCGCCTCGGTTCGAAGTCCTGGGAGGGCCGCAAGACCCGCGTCAAGAAGGCTGTCGAAGAGCTCGCCGAACGGCTCATACGAATCTATGCGAGGCGCAAGGCGGCGAAGGGTTATGCCTTTCCTGCCGATGATGACCTGCAGCTTGCCTTCGAGGCGACCTTTCCTTACACCGAGACCGTAGACCAACTCCGCTGCATCGAAGAGGTGAAGGCGGACATGGAAAGTGAGCGGCCCATGGACCGCCTCATCTGCGGCGACGTCGGCTATGGCAAGACCGAGATAGCGATGCGGGCCTGCTTCAAGGCTGCGGCCTCGGGCAAGCAGGTGGCCCTCCTTGCCCCGACTACGATCCTGGCGGAGCAGCATTATGAAAACATGAAGGAGCGACTCGAAGGTTTCCCGCTCAACATCGCGATGATGTCGCGCTTTGTCGATCGAAGGGAGCAGCGGCGCGTGCTCGCCGGCCTGAAGGAGGGGAAGGTTGACATAGTCATCGGTACCCACCGCATCATCCAGAAGGATATGGAGTGGAAGGACCTCGGCCTCCTGGTCATCGACGAGGAGCAGCGCTTCGGCGTAAAGGACAAGGAACGCCTGAAGGAGATCAAGGCCACCGTCGACTCACTCACGCTTACCGCGACGCCCATCCCGCGTACCCTCCACATGTCCCTCCTGAAGATCCGCGACATGTCGGTGCTTCAGACCCCTCCGATAAACCGCCATCCCATCGAGACCGTCGTCGAGGAGTTCGATCCCGGAATCGTCGCAAGGGCCATCCGCCAGGAAGTCGAGCGGGGGGGGCAGGTATTCTACCTCCACAACCGCATCGAGAGCCTCGACGAGATCCAGTCCTTCCTCATGGGAATCGTACCCGAGGTCCTCGTGGAGACTGCCCACGGGCAGATGGCGGGGGAGGAACTGGAGGACATCATGCACCGCTTCATCCACGGGGGCTTCCACGTCCTCGTATCTACCACAATCATCGAGAACGGCATCGACATACCCAACGTCAACACCATCATAATAGACCGGGCCGACATCTATGGAATATCGCAGTTATACCAATTACGTGGACGGGTAGGACGCTCCGATCGCCTCGCCTATGCCTATCTCTTCTATCCGGACAAGAGAGCGCTCTCCGAGATCGCCATGAAGCGCCTCCAGATCATCTCCGACTTCACGGAACTGGGCTCGGGTTTCAAGATAGCAATGAAGGACCTGGAAGTCCGCGGCGCGGGCAACCTCCTCGGGCGCGAGCAGTCGGGCGACATCTACGCCGTTGGTTTCGACCTCTACCTGAGGCTCCTCGACGAGGCTGTCGCACGCCTTTCCGACGAGAACTGGCAGCCCGAGGAAGAGACCTATCTTGAACTCGACTACCGTGGCTTCATTCCCGACGAATACATCAGCGTTCCGACGATCAAGATGGAGGTCTACAAGAAAATCGCATCCATCTTCACTTCGCAGGATCTCGAGAGCCTCCGCGCTGAGCTCGGCGACCGCTTTGGCCCGCTGCCGGAGGAGGCTGAGAGCCTCCTGGCCCTCGCCGAGATCCGCGTGATCTGCAAGAAGCTTTCCATCGCCAGCCTGAAGGAACGCGGGGGAACAGTCACTGTGGAGTTCTCGAAGGTCGCCGGCCTTTCGGTCGAGCGCGTGCTCCGTCTCATCCGCGAATCGGGCGGCATGATCAAGCTGGACCCACACCGTCCGAACATATTGATTATCAAGACAGGGAGCATCGGACTTCGTGAAAAGAGCGAGTTCCTGCGCGAGCGGCTGGCGTCGCTGGCGGGTTGAGCGGCCAGGCTCCCTGCTTGCGCGGTCCGTCAAGACAGACTTTGCTGCCACATCCTCAGTCCTGCTTTTTCACGGGACAGATCGGCAACACCACCCGTCCGTACATCTCATTGAGGATGCCGGCGATGGCTCCGTAAAACGCGGTGAATCCGCAGACGAGGCCTACCCAACCTGCCATGATCCCGACAGTCTTTCCGGCCTCGATTTCTGCCGCGTTGAGGAAATCACGGGCAGCAAGCATAAAAAAGA
>JBMOIK010000177.1:0-8290 GCA_049317365.1 Rectinemataceae bacterium
AGTACGGTCCCAGCTAAGGCTTGAAGATATCGAGGACCGTCGGGCCCGGGAAGTTTTCATCGCCTTGGAAGAGTGTTTTCGCGCCGAGACAATGGATGTTGCGAACATCGCTGAAAGGATGGGGGCGTCTGAGCTCAGGACAGCGCTCCTTGAGGCAACCGCCTCTGGCGAGTTCGATGAGCATCCGGAGCGCCTCATAGAAGATGGCCTGGCAAATGCCCGCAAGCGCGGTCTCGAAAAGCGGCTTGGCCGTATCCTCGAGCGGCTTGGAGAGGGTGGTGGGGCGGAAATCCAGGAGCTCCTCACTGAGAAAATGCATCTCGACGAAGAACTGGCGAAACTGAAGGATGAGCGTGATGAGCGACCTTGAGATCGACCCTGCAATTGCCAAGCTCCTCGAGTACGCCAAGGCAAAAAAGACAATTAGCTTCGATGAGCTCTCGGATTTCCTGCCTGAGAGTGTCCTCAACTCGGATAAGATCGATGGAGTGCTGGCCCTCCTTGAGAGTAACAACATCCAGCTCGAGGAAGAGGAGGTTGCGGTCGATGACGGCCCTCCGGCGAAGGAATCGAGCGAGAAAAAGCGCCTGGTCTACAGCGATCGGGAAAGTTCGGTCGATGATCCCATCCGTCTCTACCTCCGCGAGATCGGCAAGGAGCACCTGCTCAATGCCGAACAGGAAGTCGAGCTTTCGAAGCAGATGGAAGAGGGCGAAAACATCATCAAGGGGATAATCCGCAAGTCGGGTGTCCTCATCTCGGAGTTCCAGGCGATCGCCGTCAAGGCCACGAGGCGGGAGGCGAAGGACTCGTCCCTCCAGCGCAAGGAAAACACCGAGAAAATCGCCGAGCGCCGACGACTGAACCAGTTCTACCGGGACATGATCAGGGATTCCTTCCCCGACCTCCGCGACTATGTGGACCAGAAGCGCCGCATGATCTCCAGGGGTGGCGACAGCTTCGAGGACAACGAACTCGTCGAGCGACGTGTTGTCCTCCTTGCCTCACTCCAGGATGTGGAGATGCATCCTGAAGAGATAAATTCCTTTTCAGAACGCTTCATCTCCGCCGCCAAGAAGATCCGCAAGTATCGCAAGGAACAGGAGCGTCTCGAACGCATCCTCCAGATCTCCTCGCTCAAGGAACTCAGGACTCTCGGACGAAACCTGACGATGAAGGACAAACGGCTCGAGGCGGAGTCGGTCCTCGGCCTCTCGTCCGATGAGATCAAGGAGAAGATCCGCCAGATCCAGGTGACCGAGAAAAAGCTGCGGGAACTCGAGATCATGTTCGAGTCCGACGCTGACGCGATCATCGTCATGGCCAAGGAGATCAACCGCGGCCGCATCATGATGAAGAACGCCAAGGACCGGCTCATCAAGGCCAACCTCAGGCTGGTCGTATCAATTGCGAAGAAGTATACCAATCGTGGCCTGCATTTCTTCGATCTCGTGCAGGAAGGCAACATCGGCCTCATCAAGGCCGTTGAGAAGTTCGAATACCGCAAGGGATACAAGTTCTCGACCTATGCAACCTGGTGGATCCGCCAGGCGATAACACGTTCCATCTCCGACCAGGCCCGGACCATCAGGGTCCCAGTCCACATGATCGAGCAGATCAACAAGGTCGTCCGCGAGAGCCGGCAGCTCATGCAGAAGCTTGGCAGGGAGCCTACGGACGAGGAGATCGCAGAGCAGCTCGGTTGGCCTGTTGCCCGCGTGAAGAGCGTGAAGAACGTGGCGCGCGAGCCCATCTCCCTCGAGACGCCCATCGGTGAGGACGAGGATTCCCTCCTCGGTGATTTCATCGAGGACAAGGAAGTCGAGAATCCCTCGGTGCAGACGGACTACAACCTCCTCAAGGAGCAGATCCGCTCGGTGCTGTCGACCCTGCCTCCCCGTGAGCAGGAAGTGCTCAGGATGCGTTTCGGCCTCGACGATGGATACTCCCTCACCCTTGAGGAAGTGGGACTCTACTTCAACGTTACCCGGGAACGGATCAGGCAGATCGAGGCGAAGGCCCTCAAGAAACTACGGCATTTCAAGCGAAGCCAGAAGCTTCGTGACTATATGGATCATTGATCACGTCTAACGAGCGAGGTTGCCCATGCTGATGGAAGAGGTCTTTGAACGGCTCCGGGAGTTCCAGGAAATCCTGACCAAGCGCGTCGGAATAGAGAAGGATGTAGAGGATATCCCCAAAGCGCTTTCCGCGCAGGAGGAGGTACTCGCCCGCATCAAGAAGTCCTACGTTGAACGGAACCTGGAATTCGAGCAGACGGAAGGGCGGGTGAAGGAGTTCCGTGGGCAGCTGGCCGAGGCCGAAATGTCCCGCGAAGGCGCCGAAAAACAGATGGACTCCATCAAGACCCAGCGGGAGTACGAGGTACTCAACAAGGAGATCCGGGACGCCACCGAGAAGGAGCATCAGCTACGCAAGGACCTCCAGAAGGAGGAACGCGTGCTTGCCGAGATCGAGGATGCACTCCGGCGCGACGAGTCCATGATCAAGCTCCAGGAAGCCGAGATCCAGGAGAAATCCACCCGCACGAATGCCGAACGGGACTCAAAGATCGCTGAGATCTCAGGCCTGAGGACCCAGGAGGAGCGCGCCTCCAGCGGGATCGAAAAGGAAGTCCTCTTCAAGTTCGAGCGCATCATCCGCTCGAAGCATGGTCTCGGCATCGTGCCGGTCAAGGGCTCTGTATGCACCGGCTGCTACATGATCCTGCCGGCCCAATTCGTGAACGAGGTGCGGTCCGGGAGCAAGATCATATTCTGTCCCTATTGTTCGAGGGTCCTCTATTTCGAGGAATCGGACAACGACGCCAGTGACCAGCTCTTTGTCGACATCGAATCCGGATCGCTGTCCGACCTCGAGGACTACGCCGAGGAAGGGGAGGAAGACTCCTACGATGACGACGACGCCGACGGCGAGAAGGAAGGGATGGACGACGGAGATAACAATTAGTATGGATTTGTGCAGTTGATTCAGGGAACGGATCGGACCATCGCCGCGGCGGCGTCGGCCTATGCCCGCGCCGCCTCGGAGGAAAGTCCGGGCTCAGGAGAGCGCAGCGCCGGGTAGCACCCGGGTGCGCAGGCCAGGGGCGTTCGCGTCGCTGGCCTGCACAACAGACAGCGCAACAGAAAGCAAACCGCCCGCCAGGGAATGGGATATGCGGGGAACCTGTGGAATGCGAGCATTGCACATGGCCGAGTGTATCCGGCGACCTTGGCGAGCAAGGGTGAAAGGGTGGGGTAAGAGCCCACCGCGCCTCCGGCGACGGGGGTGGCATGGCAAGCCTCGCTGTGAGCAAGGCCGCGCAGCGGAGGGAGCTCCCCCGGCGTCGGAGACCTTGGGTCTTCGACGCGGTCCGCGGGTTGGCTGCTTGAGCGCGAGGGAAACCGAGCGCCGAGATGGATGATGGTTGCCGCTCTGGCCCAGGCTGGAGTGGAACAGAACCCGGCTTATAGATCCGTTCCCTTTTTTTATCCCAGGTACTCCAGGTTGACATTTCCCATCGACTCGAAGATGCGCCGCTTTACCAGGCTTGACCCTTCGGTCAAGTCCTGGATCTTGCGGCGCACTTCCCTGCGCTTCGAATCGAGTCCAAAGGCACAGGTACAGGCGGCGGACCTGAAGCCCTTGGCGGCCGCGAAGTCGATGATCTGGCGCTCTTCGCAGAGTGCCATGGGCCTGATGATCGCGATGGGATACTTGTCATAGCTGACGACGGGTTTCATTCCGGAGAGCTCGCCCTTGTACATCATGTTCATCAAAAGTGTTTCAACGATGTCATCCAGATGGTGGCCAAGGGCGATTTTGTTGAAGCCCTCGGCCAGGGCGTATCTGATCAGCTCGCTGCGACGCTGGGTCGAGCACCACCAGCAGTTCATTTTCTTGCCGGGCTTCAACCTTCCTATGACCGGTACGTCGATTGAAACATAGTCTATTTCCCAGGATTCCAGCTTTTCCTGCAAACTCGATTTCTTGCAGCAGGAACAGAAATCAGTTGCGATATGAATCGCGCGGAGCTCGAAGGGGACGGGCCACCACTTCCGTTTTCCAGCAAGGTCGCAGGCGAGGGCAGTGGAATCCTTGCCCCCGGAAACGGCGACTAGCACACGGTCTCCCGAGGCGATCATCTCATAGCGCCGCAGCGCTACTTCGATCAACTTCGCGATCGTCGTCTCGGCGTTCTTCATGGTGAATTCTCGCACAAAATCAACAGGCGCGGCAACGCCTGAAAAAAGGGATCAGCTCCCCGCGACCTTCTCGACGATTTCCTTGATTGCTTCCATGGAATAGGGCTTTGTAATATACCCTTCACACTGGTGTTTGAAGGCAGCCATGACGTTCTTGGCATCACCTAGAGCCGTTACCATGATGACCCGGCAGCCATCTGTGGGCAGGATGCCCCTCGATTCCTCGAAGACCCGCAGCTCCTGGAGCGTTGTTTGCCCGTCTTTTACCGGCATCATTATGTCGAGGAAGACCAGATCGTAGGCATGTCCGTCCTCATAGGCTGCCTTGAGCGCACTCATCGCCTCGTTGCCATCGACGGCGCCATCAACAGTCCCGTATCTTTGAATCATCCGTATCAACAAGTTCCGGGAGAGGAACTCATCTTCGACGACCAGCATCCTGAGAGTCTTCATGCGCCGCTCCTGTTTAGCACTGGCAGTAAAATGACCTAGGGAATCCTCGCTAACCGAAGAACCTACGGAGGATCCAGGCACACACCCCCTACGATGGTGGTTTCACCTGAATCAGCAAGTTTAGATGCTCGTCGCAATTTTGCACCAATCCACGCCAAGGATCAAGGGTGCATCCGTAAGTCTTTGTGCTATCGGGGCTCAAAATACTCTAAAAGTGTTTCCAAGACTTGAAATACCCTTTTTCACTTGCGATTAGGGTCCATTGGCATTAGTGTGAAAGTGATTGTTATGCCAATGCCACAAGAAATGGACGACGAAACACGGGAAATCATCACATCCTTCATCTCGGAAGGATATGAGCGCCTCGATGATGCGGAGGCTGAGCTGGAAAAGCTCGATTCCGCCGTGGAAGGTGGTGATGAGGCGGAGAACATCCGTCGGCTTAATTCCGTCTTCAGGCTTTTCCACTCTGTAAAGGGTTCCGCCGGCTACCTTAATTTTGAGCACATCAAAGCGTTGACCCATGAAGCCGAAGCCTTGCTCGAGGTTTTCATAAAGGGCGGTCTCAGACCCCAGCCAAAGAGCTTTGATATTGTATTCAAGACTGTCGACGTGCTCAGGGATTTGGTCCGAATGGTAGAACAGAGGATGTCCGACAGCGACGGTGAACAGGTTGCCCGATCCCAGGCTGCCGTCGTAGCTGCCCACGTTCTGGAGCTGAAGCAGGAGGCTGGCTTGATTCCGCAGCTGTCTGGGGGCGCGCCAGTTCGCAAGCCCAGCGAGGCCAATCATGATCCTCTAGCCCGGCAGCGCCCCGCAAACGAGATACCGCTTTCAGAACTGGTCACGGGGGACATGGTCGAGCGCTTTCTTTCGGAATGCGCTGACCTCGTTGACGGTGCCGAAAAGCAGGCCCTGGAATTCGACAAGGGCACGGACAACGTTGAGGCAGTCAATAACATATTCCGCGCCGTTCATACAATAAAAGGAAATTCCGGTTTCTTCGGCTATGTCCTGCTGGAATCCCTGTGCATGGACTTTGAAGCCAGGCTCGAGGGTGTGAGGAAGGGTAAACTGCCGGTCAATGAGACCTTCACCCTCGCGGTCATGACTTTCATCGACGAAATCCGTTCCTCGATGGGTACGGTGGCGATCAAGCCAGCCGATGGAGAGGAAGGGGATCACGATTCCCGGACTTCACAGCGTTTCGGCGAAGCCGATTCTGCCGATGCTTTTCCTCAGGCCGAGGTCGAAGCCAATGCACCCTACAGGCCCATCGGGCAGATCCTCATCGAAATGGGAGCGGCGGAAGAAGACGAGGTCAACCGGGCCCTTGAGATCAAGAACAAGCCCCTCGGCAAGATGCTGGTCGATAGTGGGTCGGTGACGCCGATCGATCTCGCGGTGGCTCTTGATACCCAACGCAAGGCGCAGCCTTCGGAACGGGCGTCCATCGAAGAGGTCGTCCGCAAGGAAATCAGGGTCGACACGGCGAAACTCGACAAGCTGTTCGAATTGGTCGGCGAGTTGATTACTGCGGAGGCGATGGTCGGAAACAGCCCCGATCTCTCAGGCGTTTCCAACCTCGACCATTTCCAGAAGGCCTACGCAAACCTGAACAAGATCAGTCGCGAGATCCAGGAAACCACGATGATGATCCGGATGATCCCGCTGGAAGGGCTCTTTCAGAAGATGACCCGTCTGGTGCGTGACCTTTCGCGGAAGATGGAAAAACCGGTCGAGTTCCATGTCGCGGGCGCCGAAACCGAAATGGACAAGAATGTCATAGAACAGATATCCGATCCCCTTGTCCATATCCTTCGCAATTCCCTCGATCATGGCCTTGAGGCCGCTGACAAGCGGGCAGTCTCGGGAAAGCCAGCAACAGGCGGCCTCTGGCTCGAAGCTCGCTACGAGGGCTCGGAAATCTGGATCAGTGTGAAGGACGACGGCGCGGGGCTCAACCGCGACAGGATACTTGCAAAAGCGCTTGAGAGGGGCCTCGTGCAGGTCGATCCAGCCACGCTCACCGATGAAGCGATCTATGCCTTCATTTTCGAGCCTGGATTCTCGACGGCGGCGAAAGTCACCGAGATCTCCGGTCGCGGGGTGGGATTGGACGTCGTCAGGAAGAATCTGGAGAGGATCCGCGGTTCGGTGGACATCAAGAGCGAGATTGGCAAGGGGACCGAGTTCATCCTCAAGATCCCCCTGACCATGGCCATCATCGATGGAATCACCGTACGCGTCGGCAAGAGCTTCTACTCGATTCCGCTCGGGGACATCATAGAGTTCTTCAAGGTCACTTCGGAACAGGTAACGGCACCGAATCCAGAGGAGGTAACGGTCAACCTCCGTGGGAGCCTCCTTCCCCTGGTCAAGCTCGGTGAGGTTTTCAAGATCGGCGGTGCCCTCCTCGAACCGACGGAAGGCATCATCCTTGTCGTGGAAGCCGGAGACATCAAGGCCTGCATCCTCATCGACGAGGTCATCGGGAACCAGCAAATCGTGGTCAAATCCATTTCGGAGTACCTTGGGAAGGTCGAGGGTATCTCCGGTTGTTCAATACTCAGTGACGGAACGGTCAGCTTCATCATAGATACTGCCCGGCTCGTTGCCCGCAGAATCGAATAGGCTAGTCTTTGGTACCTACAGGGAGGCTTTCATGAAAATCCTGGCGAAATTGCTGGTTGGATTCATCGGCGTGGCCATTCTATGCGCCATCGTGGGTATCGTGGGCATAACCCAGCTCGCGACCATGTCCAAAGACCTGACTTCGATCGAGAAGGAAACGATTCCCTCGATCGTGAACATTCTTGCGATCGAGAAGAACCTCCAGCAGATCAAGGTGGCGATACGATCGCTTGCGATACCGCGGAGTGCCGAAGACCTGGCGTTTACCAAGCGGCAGCTCGACAACATCGAGAAAGCCCGTGCAGGGTACAAGAAGAATATCGAGGTCTACGAACCTATCCCCCGCACAGCTGACGAGGAAAAGCTCTGGAAGGCCACCCAGGCTGCCCTTGCCGTAGCCGCCTCGTACAACAATGAACTCATTGCGATGGCTGAAAGGGCCGAGAAGACAGGGATCGGCTATGACAGGGACAAGATCTATGAGGACCTGTACGGCAGTATCGCTGGGGATCGGCGGGTTGAATTCGACAATGCCATAACGGCGATAGCCGCGCAAAGCGATTATGTCGTGGACTTTTATGGCGTCAAGCAGATAAGGGCCACCACCACCGCCGCAATCATCAGCGAGACCATTCTCGTCGTGGTCACAATTATCTCTTTCCTTGTGGCCATAGTTCTCGGTATCTTGCTTGGACGCTCCATTTCCAACCCCCTCAAGAAGAGCGTGGCAATACTCGACAAGATGGCTGCCGGAGACATCTCCGAGCGCTTTGTAGTCAAGTCAAAGGATGAATTCGCACTGGTGGCAGCCTCGCTCGGTAAGGTAGGCGATTCGATTGGCCTCCTCATCCAGGATGCATCGATGCTCGCGAAGGCCGCCGTGGATGGGAAGCTCGCCACGAGGGCCGATGCATCAAAACACCAAGGTGACTATAAGAAAGTCGTCGATGGGGTCAACCAGAAACAGAACCTCGAACTTCTTCTTCTTCAACCTC
>JBMOIK010000178.1:0-8208 GCA_049317365.1 Rectinemataceae bacterium
GAGGGGATCTCCCATCCAGGCGCGAGGGACTCCCTGGGGCGCGTCGATGAGGAACTCGAGCTCCTTTTCCATCACCTTCTGCGAGACCATCGTGCCCAGGTTCGTGAGCACCTCGTCGAGATCGAAGCCGACCTTCTCGATCGTGAGCTCTCCCGCCTCGATTTTCGAGAAATCGAGGATGTCGTTGATGACGTCCAGGAGGGTGAGGCCCGCGTTGTGCACCTTCGACACGTAGTCCTGCTGCTTCCGCGTCATCTCCGTCTTGAGGGCCAATGATGACAGCCCGATGATCGCGTTCATCGGAGTGCGGATCTCGTGGCTCATGTTGGCGAGGAACTCGTCCTTCATGTGTCCTGCCCGCTCGAGGGCTGCGTTCGCTTCGGCCATCCGGTCACGGTTCTTGCGGAGCTCCGCCTCGCTTCGCCTGAGTTCTGTCGTGCGTTCCTCCACACGCTGCTCGAGGGTCCTGTTCAGGGTCTCGAGCTCGAGCTGTGCGGCCCTGCGGTCGCTGATGTCGTGGAAGTTGTTCACAATTGCCTTGACCCCGGGGGTGGCCAGGAGGTTCGTGAAGCTTCCCTCGATCCAGCTGTAGCCGCCGTAGCGGTGGCGGTAGCGGTACTCCGCGGTGAAGGGCCTCGCCGGATCGGCGACCAGGGCAAGGAAAAGCTCGTGGATACGGCTCGCGTCCTCGGGGTGCACGTCCTGGAGCGCCGGCTTGCCCAGGATTTCCCCGGGCTGGAGGTCGAACATCCGGAAGGCGGAGGGGCTCCCGTAGATGAAGAAGCCTTTTGCGTCGATGAGGGCGATGCCGTCCGGGGCGTTCTCGATGATGGCGGAATTCCGTGTCTCGAGCAGGCGGACAGCCTCCTCGGAACGCGCGACTGCGAGGTTGGATTTCAGGCGATTGGACAGGAAGGTGAGGAAGCTTCCCGCGAAGGCGAAGCCGACCAGGAGGGTGAGCCAGGAGACCCAGTTCCTTCCATCCCGCGCGAAGTCCGGTCCTGGCCGTGCTATGAACAACCATGACCGCTGCCCGACTTCCCAGGCTGCCGACTCGTAGAGGCCTGTTTCGAGGGAGTTGGGACGCAGGGCTGCGCTGGCTTGTAGCCTTTGTGGGCCTGAGATGGAGGGGTGGAAGCCGAGGAGGAGGGGGGTGTCTGGCGAAGTGATGTCGAAGGCATAGATCTCGATGTCGTGGCGCTCGATGCTCGCCAGGGCCTGTTTCATCCAGTCCCCGACCATGAAGGCTCCGGAAACGACACCCTTGAGGGCGAGCCTACGCTCTTCGACTGTGGCCCGGAGCATCCCTCTTTGATAGACAGCTTCCATGAGGAGGACCCCGGAACGCCCCGCCCAGTCGAACTGGAAGCGCAGGGGTGGGGTGAGGGTGGCCCTGCCGGAATCGCGTGCCTTGAAGATCGCCTCCCTTCTCGGTGCGCTGCTCGCCGTGTCCCATCCCGTCCTCGCTTCCTCGAAGATGGAGGGCTCGAAGAGGGTCGAGGGGAAGTATTCATCACGTTTCAGGGCTGGAACGGTCTGGCCGCCCTGGCTAAGTTCCGTGATCCGGGCATCGGGGAAGCCCCGGGACTGGAGGGACCTCTCGTAGGAGGAGCGCTCGGCGTTGGACACGTGGGGAATCCATGAGAGGTTCAGCGTGGACGCGTTGTCGCCGAGGAGGGCCTTGGCATAGTCTCCGAACTCCGCTGGCAAGACCTCCAATTCGTCTGCGGCATAGGCAGCGAGGGCGTTGACCGACCAGAACCCCTTTTGGATCTCGTTTTTCGAAAGCTGCAGGGACTCGCGGAAGTCGCGATGGAATTCGTCCCCGATGCCCTGTCTCGTGATGGCGGAAGCTTGAAAGAAGGTGAAGAGCGTGGCGCCGACAATGAAGGACGAAAGGATCCAGGGGAAGGCTTCGACCTCGGGCCTTTTCTTCCGTCCCCTGGCCAGGCTGACAATGGCGGGAACTATCAACATGGTTCCTGAGAAGTCAGAAAGCCACCAGCGTCCGATGATCGGGAGCAGCTCCGACCCTGCTTCGATGCCCGTGATGTACAGCATCACCGTTCCCAGGGCAGCGCTCGCCAGGATGACGAGGGCGACTGCGCCGCTGCTGCGGAGGATCTCACCGGTATCTTGGGGGGGGAGGACAGTAGACAGGCGCTGGATAGCCCAGGCACTGCCCCAGGTTTCGAGGGTCCGGATGACGCCGATGGTCACTGCCACGCCAAGCATTTCAGGGTTGGCGAGCGCGGCAATGCTGCCGAGGGCGCTTACTCTGAAGAGCGTGGCCCCTAACAGGACACCGATGAGGGCAGTCCTTCCGAAAACCAGCACCAAGGCGATGCCAAGGCCTGCTGGAATCCAGAGCACATAGCTGTCCCCGACTGGAGGGAGGAAGGAGTTGCCGATGAGCGCAGCTATCAGGTACGCCGCTGCCACGACCACGATTCCTGCCACACGCCGAAGCAGAACCAAGACCTGCACCGCACCTCCTGAGAGGCACCAGTATGCCATCAGGGAGTCGTTCCGCCAATACACCGCCCGGGAGAATCTCGGAGGAGAACCGGGTCCCTCAGGACCAGCGACGGGCGTAGGCTTCGCGGTCGAACTTGCGTTTGAGTCCCGCTTCATTCATGTACCGGATACACCCGAACACGGTCCGCCTGGACCAGGGACGGTCGTGGCGGCCGAAGCACCAGGCGACGCCCGCATAGCCGTTGGGGTCCCGTCCGTCGAGGGCGTAGCGGTCATTGAGATGGAGGGCTGTCGCGAAGGCCTCCTCTGGGCTGGCGCTCCACTCGAGGATCTTCTTGCCCCAGTACATGCGCATGTAGTTGTGGATGATCCCTGTCCGGATTAGCTGGTTCTGGGCGGCGTTCCAGTAGGGATCGTGGGTAGCCGCCGCCTCCAGGGTCTCCCGTCCGTGGATCCACGGACGCCTGTCCCCTGCGGCATCCGCGAGGCTCCGCCTGGCCCAGTCCGGGACAGCGTGGTCATAGCGGTCATAGTTGGGCTCCCGCAGGCAGAGGTTGATGGCGAGTTCCCTCCGCACGACCAGCTGCTCGACAAAGGCTGCTGCTCCCGGTCCCCCACGCTCCAGCGCAGAGCGCGCCATCGCGGCGGGGGAGATCTGCCCGAAATGCAGGTAGGGACTCATGCCGCTTGTACCCTCGAGATTGGGATCGTTCCTGTCCCCCTCGTAGCGGTCGAGCCGGTCGAGGAAGCTCTTGAAGACAGCACGGGCGGCCGCGCTTCCGGGCCGGAGGGAAGGCTGCTGCCTGGGTGAAGGGTCGCCACGGTGGGCGGGGTCCTCTGGTTTCTCGTGGGCCTCGAAGTGACTGTCCCCCTGGTCCGCACCGAGGCTGGCCGCGTCGCGGATCTTCCCCCGAAAGACCGAGGGTTGGGCGTAATGATGGATGGCGCCCTCGATCTTCCGCCTGAGCGTCGCGGCTGACCACTCGAGCTTCGGGCTGGCGGCATCGGCGGGGACAACCGTATCGGCATCGACGCGGAACAGTGGAATCCCAAGCAGGGAAAGCCGCTCTGCCAAAGCCAGCCTCCACGCTTCCTCGTGGCGGAGGTAGCCGCGGTCACAGACGACGAGGGCGCTTTGGCCGTGTCTGTCCCCGTGGCCGGCCTCCTCGCCGCTGCCAGAACGGTGTCTGTCCCCATTTTCCCGCCCCCCGTCCCCAGGCTTCCCGCCAGCCCAGGCGGCGACGAGGGGAACCGGATCCCCGGCCGACGCCCGCAGGAGGGCGAAGCCGATGCCCCTGGCGCGGAGCGCCAAGGCGGTCTCACGGAGTCCCGCGAGCATGAAGCGGTAGTGGACAGCGGTGGCTGAGGGATAGTCGAGGAGCACGAAGAGGACGAGGAGGGGAAGATCCAGGCGGCGGGCCTCGGTGAGGGCGAAGGTCAGGGCGGGATTGTCGATGGCCCGCTGGCTGTGCTGCATCCAGTACAGGACGTGGCTTCCCCGTGCCGGCCCAGCCCCCGTGAGTGTCGCGATGCGTTCAGGTTCTACCATTCCCCGATGATACCTGATCCCGACTGGCTGCGCTTCCTCCTGTTGACCATGTCCTTCGCTGACGCTACCGTCATGCCTGCGGTCCAGGGAAGGCTGTGCCGGGTTGCCGCTTTTCCCTGTCCGGGCTACGGAGGTTACATGGTCGACATTGAGTCCCTGCAGAAATATTCGCTCTTCGGCGGGCTCCTGCCCGAGCAGATCGTGGCCATACGACAGTATCTCGTTTTCGAATCCTATCCCGCGGGTACCGACATCGAAACCGAGGGCCGGGACAATGACCGCATCCACTTCATCCTTGAAGGAAGGGTTGCGGTGATCAAAGGCACGACGACGATCGTCGAGATAGGGGAGGGCGAGACCTTCGGAGAGATGGAGATCCTCGACGTCATGCCGGCCACGGCCACGATCAGGGCCCTCTGCCCGGTCAGGGTAGCCACGCTTTCGAACCGCGCCCTCCATCACCTCTCGCACGAGGACATCAGGGCCTTCGCGATCACTGTCATGAACCTCGCCCGCGACCTTTCCCGCCGCCTCCGGAGGATGAACGAGCTGGCGGTGGGAAACTCGCAACCGGACTGCCCGTGAGAGGGGAGGGATCCGGGGGCCGGGCCATGGGGGGAAGGGTTCCGCACTTCATCAGGCGCTTCCGCATCGCCAGCCTTACAATGACCGCTGTCGTTCTCGTCCTCCTCCTCATGCCCGGGAAGGACATCCCGCACGTCGATGTGCCCAATGTCGACAAGGCCGTCCACTTCGCGATGTTCTGGCTCTGGTCCCTGGTCCTCCTCTATGACTGGAGGAGCCTCGCGACCCGGGTGCCCCTCCTCTTCATCATCGGTACGGCCATGGCGCTCGGCACCGAGACAGCCCAGCTCCTTGCCATCAACCGCTCCTTCGACCTGAGGGATGCGGCCTTCGATCTCCTCGGTGTCGCCGCCTCTGCCCTGACCTTCAGGTGGCCCATCGCGCTGGTCGACCGCCTTCTCGACAGCAGCTAGGGCCTGCAAAGGGCGGCCAGGTCCTGGCTTGCTGAAACCCCGTATCAATTGTGTCGAATACGCGAAGCCCCGGCCATGACGGCTGCCGCGCGGAGTTCGTACTACCGAGTCTTGAAACAAGGCTACACAAGAGCGCATTTCGCATTGCTGTACTTGGGCGAAATGCGTTTTTGTGTATCCAATGCACCGGACTCGGTAGTAAGGCCCTCCGGACTCGCGAAGATCCTGGCCGGGCGGAAGAAGTGACAATGCGTACGAAATGGTCAGCCGCCCCGGTTTGCCCGAAGCCTCCGGGACTTGCCCGGGTGGGATGAGCCAGGGGCGGGAGGCCTCATCCCCCGCAACGGCATCTCCTTAGGACCCTCAAGGCGATCCCGGAAGCCCCCTCCCTGCGCTCCCCGCTGCCGTGCTACCGTGGGCCATGATGCACGATCAGGCAGCCTGGGACCTCAGTTCCGAGTTCGACAGCTTCGAGGGTGGGCGCTTTGTCGCGGACCTCGCCCGTGTCAGGGAACTTGCCGCCCTTATTGAAGCTCTCGGGTCATCCCTCGAGCCCTCCCTCGCCAGGGCAGCGGCCCTCGATCCCGAGGCCGACGCTGCAGCCCTCGATGCCTGCCAGAGGAGCCTCGGTTTCAGCCTCGAAGCCTCGACCCTCCTGTCAGACCTTTCAGTCTATACCAATTGTGTCTCATCAGTCGACGGGACGGACGCGGAGGCGCGCCAGTTCCGCGGGATCCTCTCTGCCCTGTCCGCCCGGCTGGAAAAGGCGAGCTCTGCCCACGACCTCCTCCTGGCGCTGGCCTCCGAGGCCTTCGTGGCAGTGGTGCTTCAAAGCCCCGAGGGAAGGCCCCACGCCTTCCTTGTGGGCCAGGCGCGGAAATACAGCGACCGTCTCCTTCCCCTGGCCCTGGAAAATACCGTGACAACACTGTCCACCGATGGATTCCAGGCCTGGGGCACGCTCTACGACTCCATCACTGGCACGGCGACCTGCCTCCTCCGGCAGCCCCAGGGATCCGGAACCGAAGGCTGCCTGCCTGGGGGAACGAGGCGGATCGGCCTTGCCGAGGCGGCCTCGCTGTGGCGGGACCCCGATCCTGCCATGCGCCAGGCCGGCTACGAGGCCCAGGCGGAGACCTTCAGAGGCCACAGGGAGAGCCTCGCCGCCATCCTCGACTCCTTGGCAGGCTGGCGCCTTGCCGAGTACGGACTCCGCTCCGCCACGGCCCCACTCCACTTCCTGGAGCCCGCCCTCGCGCAGAACCGCATGTCGAGAAGGACCTTCGATGCGATGATGGGCGTCGTCGACGAGTCACGCGAACTCGGCCGCGAGGCGCTGCGCCTCCAGGCCCGGCTCATGGGCGTTCCGCGCCTGGCCTGCTGGGACATCCTTGCCCCCTGCCCCGCCGCAGTGGGGACAGCCGGCGGAGAAGCACGCAATGCAGAATATCTCTTCTCAGAGGGCCTCGAACTCGTGCGGGGGGCCTACGCGGCGATCGATCCCGCGATGGGCGACTTTGCCCTCGAGATGCGCGACACGCGACGCATCGAGGCGAGGGTGCTTTCCGCCAAGCGCCCGGGAGCCTACTGCACGCGCTTCGCCGGCTCGCGAAGGCCCTATGTGTTCCTTACCTACAGGGGCTCCCTCGCGGACGTCTCCACCCTGGCGCACGAACTCGGCCACGCCTACCACGGCACGCTCCTCGCCGGACTTCCCCTGCCAGAAACCCATTATCCGATGACCCTCGCGGAGACTGCCTCCACCTTCGCGGAAGCGGCCCTGGGCGACTACCTCGAGGCCCAGGCTGCCGATCCGGCAACCAGGCTCTCCCTGGCCTGGTCGGACGCCCAGGACGCCGCCACCTTCCTCGTCAACATCCCTGCGCGCCTTGCCTTCGAGCAGCGCCTCTATGGGCTGCGCGCGGACAAGCCCCTCGGCGCCGAGGCCCTGGGCGAACTCATGCGTTCCAGCTGGGAGGAGTACTACGGGGATTCCCTTCGCAATTATGACGAGCATTTCTGGATGTCCAAACTGCACTTCTACAAGACCGGAACGAGTTTCTACAATTTTCCCTATACCTTCGGCTATCTTTTCAGCCTCGGGGTCTACGCGCGTCGGCAGGCCCTCGGCGCGGGCTTCCACGCGGCCTATGCGGCCCTCCTCCGCGACACCGGCCGCATGGAGGTCGAGGACCTGGCCCAGAGGCACCTGGGTGTGGATCTTTCCCGGCCGGATTTCTGGAGGGCCAGCGTGGAAATCCTCCGCGCCAAGGTAGGTCGCTTCGCGCGGCTCGTGGCCGCTGCAGGGCTTCCCTCATGACTGCGATGACGGGCTCCCTCCCTCCCGCTTTCGGCGGTCTTGAGCTCTCGCCCTGGCTCCAGAAGGCCCTGTCCGAATCAGGCTGCGGGACTCCCTTCCCTGTCCAGGCTGCGGTCATCCCGGCCGCCCTCGCTGGCCAGGACCTCTGCGTGAGCGCGGCCACGGGCTCCGGGAAGACCCTCGCCTTCGCCCTTCCCATCCTCGAGCGCCTCGGACTCGGGGCCAGGGAGGATGCCGGCCGGGATGGCCTGGTCAAGGCCCTCATAATTGTTCCTACCCGCGAACTTGCCGTCCAGGTCGGCGCCGTGTTCAAGGTCCTGGCCCACGGCGCGGCCCGGCCCGTCGTGATCCGCGTCGTCCACGGCGGAGGCTCGGTCAATCCCGACATGCTTGCCCTCCGCGGCGGGGCCGACGTCCTGGTCGCGACCCCGGGAAGGCTCCTCGACCTGGCCTCGCGCAACGCGGCCAGGCTCTCCCGGGTCGGCTACCTCGTGCTCGACGAAGCCGATCGCATCCTCTCCCTGGGTTTCCGCGATGAGCTTGCCGCCATCCTGGCCCTCCTCCCGAAGGAACGTCAGACCCTCCTTTTTTCAGCCACCATCGACGAGGAGGTCGAGGCGATCGCAGCGAGGGAACTCCGCTCCGAGTCAGGCCCCCCCCTTCGCATAGCCATCGAGGGACTGCCCCTCCGCGAGGGGGTTCCGGAAGCGGGCCTTGCCGAGATGGTCCACGTCGTCCCCGCCGATGCGAAGGGACCCTTCCTCCGGAGCCTGATTGAGGGGATGCCGGAGTCAGACCGCATCCTGGTCTTTGCCTCCTCCAACCGGCGCGCTGACAATGTCACGAGGAAGCTCGTGAACAAC
>JBMOIK010000179.1:0-8192 GCA_049317365.1 Rectinemataceae bacterium
TAAGCCTTGCAAGGAGCGACCATGACCCTCAAAGCCTACCGCGATCCCGAGCTCCGCTGGTATGTCGATGATCCCGCAAATGGCTTCTCCCTGGCCCAGAACGAGCTTGTGGCAGGGGTGCCGGAGCTCCTGGAAAGCCTGGTCAGTCCACGTTGCACGCGGGTCCTGATTCGCGTGGAGACAGCAGCCTTCGAGGGTGGACTGGAACTCAGGCTCCTCCAGGACGGCGGCAAGGAACTGGGGGTGGATTATGCCGTGGTCAGCGAAACCAGCAGCTCGATCTGGCTCTGTGAAGTGCTGTTCTGGTACTTCCCCACGGCGCCCCAGCGGCTCTGGATTTCAGTCACGCCCGATGGGGTGGACCAGGGGAATGCAGACTAGCCTTCGAGCATGAAGCGCGAGAAGCGGAGACTTTCCATCGCGTCCCGGTCGAGCTTTTCCTCGCTGGCACCCTGGCTCAGGTCTCGCCACACGCGGATGTCGGACCCCACTGCTCCGCCAGAGCGGACAAAGGGCTCCATCACCACGTTGCCAGTGTAGCCGATGTCCCGGAGGGCCTCCCCGATCTCGCGCCAGGGCATGCGGCCCTGGCCAGGAACGCGGCGGTTGCATTCACCGGTGTGAAGGTGGCCGAGGAGGGGACCGGTCAGCCGGATGGCTCCGCCGATGGAGTCCTCCTCGATGTTCATGTGGAAGGTATCGAGCATGACCTTGACGTTGGGCCGCCCCACCTGCCGCACGAAGGCAACACCTTCCTCAGCTGTGTTGAGCACATAGTTCTCGAAGCGGTTGAGGACCTCGATGCAGAGGGTTATTCCGAGATCCTCTGCTACGTGGGAGACCTCGCGGATGCCGTCCGCCCCACGCTGCCAGTCACCCGGCTTGTCGACCGGCTTGCTGTAATCGACGGGCCAGTAGGAATGGAGGGCGCCGCCTATGGACTTCACCTCGAGGCGGGCGATCTGGGTCAGGGTCTCGGTAAAGAACTTCCTGCCGCGCTCGCGGACGCCCGGGTCGGCAGAGGAGAGGTTCTTGTCGGCCGAGGGACCGATGCCAGCCGTCAGGATGATGCCATTGGCCTTGGCAGCGCTACGGATCTCCTCGATCTGAGTGTCGGAGTAGCTGGTGATCTGGTGGGCGGCTATCTCGAGGATGTCAAAACCCAGCCTGGCAGCCTTCTCGATATAGAACTTGAAATCACCGATCCATTCCTTTTCCCAATACGCATAGTAAATGCCAAACTTCATTATCTGCCTCCCCTGATCCCCTGACTGCGGTTTCTCATCGTGTGCAGGATAGCTGGTCACGGGTCATCGCGACTGCCCAATTCGATACGAAGGTTCGGGGGCAGGCCTGGATCGGCATCGGATCGAGTGGCTGGGTCGACCTGCCGGGAAGCCTTCAGAAGGATTGCCGTGGGAGCCTTGTGGATCTGGTCCTTCGCAGGCGATGGCCTGGAGCTCTTGATGACAGCCTGCCGCTTGACCAGGGAGTCCCCGTCAAAATCCAGATACCGCAGGGCATCGGAGCCTTCGGCAATATCACCGTAAACCGTGTCGGCCGATGGGCGAGAGGGGTCTTCGATCGTCCCTTCAACGTACATGATGACGATACGGGCACTACGGCCTTCTTTCTTTTTGCGGAGTACCCGGCCGATCCTCTGGATGAATAGCCGCTCGGAAAGGTTGGCTGCCATGATGAGCGCGAAATCGGCCGCCGGCACATCGATGCCCTCATCGGGGACAAGTGGCACGCAGAGAGTCTTTACCGTCCCCTGCCTGAATTCGCTGAGAGCGTAGCTTCGATCGTCGCCGCCCAAAGCCGGATGGACAAGCCTGACAGGGAAACCAAGCTTGTCGATGATCCTAGCCGATTCCTCCGCACAGGACAGGGTCAATCCAAACACCAGGCTTCGGTCCGAGCGTTCAAACCACTCCTCGAGGGCAGCGAGCGCTTCATACTTGCGATGGAACTCGGAGAGCATCCTTCGTACTTCGGAGAAGCAGGAGAGGTACTCCGTGGCAGCTGAGTGGGCAGGGTCGGTGACATCCCCTCCCGCGCGCTGCAACTCTGCGAGGAATTCCGTGAAAGGATTTTCGGTGAACCCATGGAGTTCCAGGAGATCCCTCTTCGCGTCCTCGAGCCGCTTGCCGAGATTGTCATGGCCCTCCTGCAGCCCAGGAGGAAAACGGGTGCGGAGCCAGGTGAGCTCATAGCGCGTCAGGATATTGTCCTCTACGGCTTCCTTCCGGGAATAGCTGTAGCAGAGACCCTTGAACCAGGGCAGGAGTGCCTTCAGTACGCGGTCATCCTTCCGACAGAAGGTCGCGGTCAGGCTGAGCCGCCAGCTGAAGCCGTCGACAAGTGCCTTGGCCAAGACCGGGTCGCCGAAGTGCTGGACCTCATCTGCGATGAGGATGGTCTTTCCCTCATCGCCGAGGTCCCCGATGGAGTTCTGGAAGGCTGAACCTGCCCTCGCGACTATGACATCCTTGTCCAGGAATGAATCGTGGATACTCCCGTCGAAACGTCCTACCCGCAGGGATTCTCCAAATCCGGCCTTTAGCTCAGATATCCATATTTCCAGAAGCGGCATCGTCGGTACCAGTACCAATACCCTGTAGTTATCCAGGCAGCCTTCGGCTATAGCCTCGAAGGCAAGCCGCGTCTTCCCGCTTCCTGTGACAGCCTCCACCACGCCGATCCGGCCCGCATCGCGCCAGGCTGAATGCGCGGCTTCCTGCCATGTGTAGAGGGGCTTCAGGTTCCGGCGGAGCTTATCGTACCTGTTCTGTCGTTCAGCCCGCGGATCGAGTGGCTTTGTGGAGGCAATCCTGGAAATTACCTGCTTTTGAAGCGGTGGATCGTCCGTCACGGGCTTCCCGCTCCTGGTCCCCGCCGGGCGAAGGTCGAAGGGAAGACTGAGCGCGGGAAGGTCGAAGACGAGGGAAAGCCTTATCGACTTGCCGAGCTCGTCCACCTCCGCTTGCGTCATCTGATGGCCACGCTTTAAGTCGCGCGCATGGAACCAGCGCTGACCCTCTTCGTCCGTGATCCAGTACCGTGGCTTCCGCAGACTCAGGTCGGCGAGGTACCAGGCCCCCTTGTCGTTCTTCCAGACTATCGGCATTGCTGTGTTCCTGGTTGCTTGCATATTTTCAGGATCCGGGAGATCCAGGCTGGCTTGAACGGCATGGGAGACGCTGCCTTCCTTTGTGACCGGCTCCGACGCATGCCGGGCCCCGCGGGCCCCGCAGGGCCCGGCATGGATTTCCTGAACCCCTCTTGTCGGGTAGCGCGATCAGACATTATACCTTTTCCAAGGTGAAACCGGCAAGCGTATCCTCGTGAAGGTCATGCGCTGCGGATCTTGAATACCGGAGGGCTACGACCATGACTGAAGACGAGGAAACGATCAGAGGACTCAAGGCCGAGCATGAGGAACTGCAGTTCCTTCGCTTTGGCTTCGACGAAGCCTGGGAGATAGGCCAGGACCTGGTGGCCCAGGGCAGGCGCGACAAGCTGCCCATAGCGATCGATGTCAGCCTGAACGGCCAGACAATCTTCCATGTCGGCCTGCCCGGCAGCTCTCCGGACAACGACCAGTGGCTGCTCAGAAAGAGCCGTATCGTCCAGCGCTTTCACCAGAGCTCCCTGCTTTTCGCCACCCAGCTGAGGATGAAGGGAAGGACCCTTCCAGGCGACCACGGACTTTCCCTGGCGGAATACGCCCCAAGCGGCGGAGCCGTCCCCCTCCGTATCCGCAATGTCGGTGTAGTTGGTTCTATTTCCGTCTCCGGACTGAAGGATTCCGAGGATCACCGCCTGGTCGTCGAGGCGATCAGGCGCCATCTGGCGGGCAAGGGCTGAGGCGTCCTGGCGCCACTTCCCATCACGCGTTTTTGGAAATCAATCTCAGGAAAGCCGAGAGGAAGGGCCGGACGAAGGGCGAAGTCGATGCAATTATCACGTGGCTCACCGGGTATGACGACAAGGCGATTGATGACCGCGTCCGCGATGGCAGCGACTTCGAAGGCTTCTTCCGTCAGGCTCCCTGTTTCAATGAGAATTCCTCAAAGATAACTGGAATGATATGCGGCTACCCTGTGGAAGAAATCACGGATGATATAATCCGGAAAGTTCGCTGCCTGGACAAGCTGATTGACGAGTTGGCCATGGGCAAGGCGATGGATGGAATCCTGCGCAAATGAAGCCAGGCATCGCGGAGTCTCTTGGCTGGAGCGCGGAGTGTGTCAATATAGTTGGCAGGTTCTTCGTCACGCCTTGTCTTCCATCAACACCCGATACGCTTCACCTTTGCCACTTTCCGCTGAGCGGAAGAACGCATAGCCCAGGCTCAGTGCAATTGCCGTAAAAATGTGCCAGAGCACATGGCCCTGGAGCCAGGAATCCGGTCCGGTGAACCATCCTGCGACATCCATCTGGCGAAAGAACACTCCAGCGAGGAGAAAAGCAAATGAAGACGACAGCAAGCGGATCGAGATCCATTTCAGGCGGCGAATCGAGACCAATACACCTACCACAAAGAGTGTCTGGATAAGGGTGGGGAGGACAAACTCCGAAGCCATGGACCATTTATAGGCATAAAGCAGGGCATCGATGAGAATGACGGATCCTGCAAGCAGCGGCCACGTGGGTCTGCTCCTGCCTGCCTGGATCCGAGGGTATAGTGTCCCTAGGCCGATTGCGATCAGCGCAAGCACCGGCGAGTACATGGAAGCCACGTCGAGCTGCTGTCCAAAGCGGGTCAAGGAAGCGTGAAAGAAACCGCTTCCAAATCCAAGGTAGCAGCAGGCTAAGCCGAACAGGCCAGTCAGGGCAGGTGTACGCACGATATACGCGAAGCCCTTTGGCCACGCGCGACGTTGATCGACCACAGCGGTGGCGATGGCGTAGAGTCCGACAAGCACATACGCAAGGTTTGACCAGGTGTTTGCGCGGGTTCGGAAAACGCTGTTTTCATGGATGGCTTCCGTGTAGCTGGGGTTCCTGAGATCCTTGCTTTCCTTCCAGCCATTCCAGACCTTGGTATCGCGATAGGCCAAAAATACCCAAACGAGGATAAACGTCAACACTATGAAAGTTCCCCAGACTGCAGCATGAACCCGCCAGGGCAGATGATTGGCCTGCGTATTATCGCTGAAAAAAGTTTCGGCTTTCATGGATAGCAGCTCCCCCTGAAATGCGGTTTCTCGATTTTGCCGACGATTCGCCTGGAGAATACTCACTTCGAGCCACCTCCGGTAGTCAGGGCAAGTTGCTTATATCCTTGCCTGAGCTTTTTGCTGTCCTTCTTGAGTTCGGCGTTCTCGGCGCGCAGGTTGGTTTGCTTGTCAATCCTCATGCTGGTCAACTCCTGCTCCCACAGGGGGAGGTGCTCGGAGTGCAGTCCCTGTGAGTATCGGGATTACATGAAGCACGCCAAGCGGTATATCCCGTTCCTGCAATGAGAACGGATTGCGGATTTGCCAGATGCGCAACTTGGGTAAGGCAGCTAGCCGGTTTCTTGTTTGAAGGAATTCGGAGGATGATGAGAAGCATCTCTTGAATTTCACCAAAAGCCCTTCCTGAAATTGCCTAACAATTCTGACATTTTACTCATCAATGTCGTAATCACTTATTGAATATCATAGCTAAGTTATTCTTGCTGAGTTAAATAGCTACTTTCAATTCTTGTCCAGATTGCTGAACAAACGCCCAAAACCTACAGTATGAACTTAATATTTATTAATTCTCTTGACAGTTTCGACATTATGGCTTGAAATTGAATGTGCTATTTTTTATTACATGGAGTGCCTCTATGGTATGATTTATCATTCATTTTAATTGGAGGAGCCAGAGTATGGGCTTGCGTATCGATAAAACAATCCTCCTCGTAGAAGACGTTCCTGTCATTGGCTTGCAAGAAAAAGCATTGCTTGAGAAGCTCGGCTATAAAGTTATAACGATAGATACTGGCGAAAAAGCCATTGAGCTCATGAATGGATATCCATCCATCGACCTGATTCTCATGGACATCGACCTCGGTACTGGAATGGATGGAACTCAAGCTGCAGAAATCATTCTTGAAAGCCATGACATCCCGATAGTTTTTCTTTCAAGTCATACGGAGACTGATGTCGTCGAGAAGACTGAGAACATCACCTCTTACGGCTATATAGTAAAGAACTCCTCAATTACTGTTCTTGATGCTTCAATCAAGATGGCCTTCAAGCTGTTTGCCGCCAATCAAAAGACGAAGACAATAAACAATAGGCTTGAAGCTACCCTCGGTGCGTTGCCTGACCTTCTATTTGAAGTTGACATCAATGGCACGTATCATTCTGTTCATGCTCCTAACCCAGAACTTCTCGTAGCCCAGAATGCGAGCACGTTGATTGGAAATAATATTTCAGCTTTCCTTCCGACTGAAGCTGTTAAAATAATTAGATCTGCAATTTACGAGGCAAGTGAAAAGGGGCTTTCTGCCGGCAAGGAATATATATTAGAGCTAAAAGGCATTATTCACTGGTTCGAAATATCAGTTTCACGAATGGCTGGCAAATACCCCGAACCCCATTTCATACTGATATGCAAAGATATCACTGAAAGCAAAAGACTGTTGAATGATGAAAGAAGAAGCCACCAGATGTTTGCCGACATTGTATTCAACACTTCCGACTGGGTATGGGAAGTAGACGATAAAGGCAGATATACATATAGCTCACAAAAGGCTGCTGACATATTGGGCTGGACAAGTGAAGAGATTATAGGAAAAACGCCTTTCGACTTCATGGAAAAGGAAGAGGCAAAAAGGGTTGGAGAAATATTCTCTGTACTTGTCTCGAATCAATCCGAGATAAAGAACCTGGAAAACTGGATTGTCAATAAAAATGGGGATAAACTATGCTTGCTCACGAGTGCTGTTCCTGTAATCAATGCGAAAGGGGTATTGAAGGGATATCGAGGCATAGATAAGGACATTACCGAGAGTAAAATTGCAGAGCAAAGGCGAGACAGGCTATTAATGGAAAAAAATGTACTTATCAATGAGCTTTTCCACCGTACGCGAAACAATATTCAAGTCATGATAGCCCTTTTTTCCCTCAAGGGAGGCGCATCAAAGAATGCAGAGTTAGCCATAATCATGGATGAAATGACAGACCGGCTTATTGCAATGTCTCTTGTCCAGAAGAAGCTCTACGATTCTCAGGATATTTCACGTATTGACCTGAAAGCCTATGTGGAAGAATACCTGGAAACTATCCAAACGAAAGACTTCTCCGAATGGAGTCGCATCAATATAATATCGAGCCTCGATTCTGTTGTCGCCCTGATTGATACAGCTGTCCCTTTTGGATTGGTTCTGAATGAACTCGTCATGAATGCGAAGATTCACGCATTCCCTTCCGGCAATCCCGGGGAAATCAGGGTGAACCTGCATAAAGGGCACAAAGAAAAATATGTCCTTGAGGTTTCAGACAATGGTGTTGGCTTGGCAGAGGGTTTCGAACCCCGCAAAAGTGATACGGTTGGATTTCAACTGATATTCGGGCTGGTGGAAAACCAGATGAATGGGAAAGCTATCCTGGAAAATAAGCCTGGACTTTCATTTAAATTGGACTTTTGTGATTCTGGCTACTTTGAGAGGGTCTCAAATATTGCAGTGGATAAAAAGCCAATCCTTGCACGAAGCCATGGCTGATAATATGGCATGAGGCAGAGAGGCAGTGTATGAGTCAATATTTTCCTAAATCACTTCTCCTCGTAGAAGACGAGTTTCTCGTTGCCACAAATGAAAAGACCCAGCTCGAAAAATATGGATATGTTGTCCTCACTGCCAGTTCCGGGGAGGAAGCTATCGCGCTAACGAAATGCAATCCATCCATCGACCTTATTCTGATGGACATCAACCTGGGTGCAGGAATTGATGGAACTCAAGCCGCAGAGATGATTCTCAAAGACCATGACATTCCAATACTGTTCCTTTCCTGTCATATCGAACCTGAAGTCGTCGAGAAGACTGAGAAAATCTCATCTTACGGATATGTTGTAAAGAATTCATCAATCACTGTCCTCGATGCTTCAATAAAGATGGCCTTTAAGCTATTTGAAAGTAGAAATGAGTTTCAAAAGATATTCAATTTGACACCAGCACTGATTTGCGTTGCTGGGTCAGATGGATATTTCAG
>JBMOIK010000180.1:0-8140 GCA_049317365.1 Rectinemataceae bacterium
AATGACCAACGATGAACTCGGGGCGATGGTCGATACAAACGACGCCTGGATCAGGGAGCACACGGGAATCGGCGCCCGACACATCGCTGCGGACGGCATGCTGACGAGCGACCTGGCAGCGGATGCAGCGAAGAAGGCCCTGGCGAAGGCCGGGATTTCGCCCAAGGAACTCGACTTTATCCTTGTCGCCACCGCGACTCCCGACTATTTCGGCTTTCCCTCGACTGCCTGCATTGTCCAGGACAAGATCGGCGCCCACGGCTGTGGAGCCTTTGACATTGCCGCTGGCTGCACGGGTTTCATCTACGGCCTGGACATCGCCTCCGGTATGCTGGAAGCCCGGAAGGGCCGCCACGCCCTGGTCATAGGAGCGGAGATCCTCTCGCGGGTCACCGACTGGAGCGACCGCGCCACCTGCGTCCTCTTCGGGGACGGGGCCGGGGCTGTGGTCCTCTCGCGCATCGAGGAAAGCGGGCGTGGCGTCCTCAAGACAATACTGGGTGCTGACGGCGGCGGGGCCAAGGATCTGGTCCTGAACCAGCCCGAGCGATCCCGGACCTTCGAGGTGGCATCGGTCGCGGGCAGGTCCCTGACCCTCTCGATGAACGGGCGGAACGTCTACACTTTTGCCGTCAAGTCGATCACGGTGCTCGTGGAGCGCATCCTTCACTCCACGATGTACCGCCTCGAGGATTTTGCGTGGATCGTCCCCCACCAGGCCAACGCCCGCATTGTCCAGGCGGCGGCCAAGCGCCTGGGTATCCCTGAGACACGCTTTTACATGAACATGGAGGAGTACGCCAACACCTCTGCCGCGAGCATCCCCCTCGCCTTGGCGGAAATGGAAGAAAAAGGCATCCTGAAGCGGGGAGACCTCATCATGATGCTGGGCTTCGGGGCGGGCCTCACCTATGGTGCCTCGGTAGTCAGATGGTAGACAGCGCGCGGGACAGGCACGCGCCATTTCAAGGAGTGAACATGAAACGAAGAGTAGCTATCACCGGTCTGGGCGTCATCAGTTCGATCGGCAATGACGTCCCGACCTTCTGGGACTCGCTGATGAAGGGAAAATCCGGGATAGCCCCCGTGACCCGCTTCGACGCCTCCCGCCTTGACTCGAGAATCGCGGGCGAGGTCAAGAATTTTGATGCTTCCCTCTACATGGACCGCAAGGAAGCCAGGAAGATGGCTCCCTTCTCGGAGTTCGCCGTCGCGGCTGCGGTGCAGGCCTGGCGCGACGCAGGCTTGCCTGAGCCCCTGGACCGAGTGGGCGAGAATGCGCGGCGCGCCACCGGCCCCTACGATGCGGAACGCATCGGTACGGTGCTCGGCAACGGCATCGGGGGGCTCGACATCTTCGTCGAGTCGCACAAGAAGCTCCTTGAAGCTGGCCCCGGCCGCATGCCCCCCATGACTGTCCCCCTCATGATCGGAAACGAAGCCTCGGGCAACATCGCCATGAGGCTCGGTCTCCGAGGGCCGGCCTACACCCAGGTCACCGCCTGCGCCTCAGGCACAGACGCCATCGGTCAGGCCCTCGACCTCATCCGCGCCGGCCGCCTCGACATGGTTGTTGCCGGCGGAACCGAAGCTTCCATCACCGAGTTCGCGATGGGAGGTTTCTGTAGGCTCCAGGCCCTCTCCACCAAGTACAACGATACCCCTGAAAAGGCTTCGCGCCCCTTCGACGCAGCCCGTGACGGCTTTGTGCTGGGAGAAGGCGCCGCCGTCCTCATCCTGGAGGACTGGGACAAGGCCGTGGCCCGCGGTGCGCGCATCTACGTCGAACTCGCCGGCTACGGAGCGAGCTGCGACGCCTATCACCTTACCGCCCCCGATCCATCCGGCCTCGGCGGCTCGCGCGCCATCACGCTCGCCCTTGAGGATGCAGGCCTCAGGCCCGAGGAAATCGGCTACTTCAATGCCCACGGTACCTCGACACCCATCAACGATCCGGCCGAGACCAAGATGCTCAAGGATGCCTTTGGCGAGCACGTAAAAAAACTCAAGGTCTCCTCGACCAAGAGCATGACTGGGCATATGCTGGGTGCCGAGGGGGCCATCGAGATCCTGGCCTGCGTGAAGGCCATCGTGGAGGGTTGGGTTCCCCCGACCATGAATCTCGATAATCCGGACCTTGCGGCAGGCTGCGACCTCGACTATGTCCCCAACGCTCCGCAGCAGGTCGCCATAGAGGCGGCCGCATCCTCATCACTCGGTTTCGGCGGCCACAATGGCGTCCTGATCGTCAGGAAGGCCCGATGAGCGACCCAAAGTTCCCCCCTGGACCTGCCAGTCCCGAGGAGATCCTCGGCTACCTCCCCCACAGGGATCCCTTCATGTTTGTCGATGAACTTTCGGTGGAGGAGGGCCGCGTCAAAGGCGCGCGCATCTTTCCCGAGGACTCCTGGTTCTTCAAGGGCCACTTCCCGCATTTCGCTGTCGTTCCCGGCGTTCTTTTAGTGGAAACCATGGCCCAGATCGGCGGCTGCGGGGTCAAGCGCCTGGGAATCGAGCCCAACGGCACCTTTTTTCTCGCGAAAATCAAGCAGGCCCGCTTCCGGAGACCCGTCCGGCCGGGAGAACGCTTCACTGTCGAGATTGACAACATCAAGGCAACTCCGAATATTATCCACCAGCGCGGTGTAGGATACGTGGACGGCGAGGCAGCCGTCGAAGCCGAATGGCTCAGCATCGCCGGAGGAACAACGCAATGATCCACAAGCCCATGGTCCGCAACAACATCTGCATCAATGCCCACCCCAGGGGCTGCGAGGTCGAGACCCAGAGGCAGATCGAGTACATCGCGGCACGGGCCCCGCGCTACCATGCCCTCGCCAGCAAACCCAAGGCTGTCCTCGTAGTCGGTGCCTCCACAGGCTATGGCCTGGCAAGCAGGATCGCTGCCACCTTCGGTTTCGGCGTGCCGACTGTCGGTGTCTCCTATGAAAAAAGTCCAAGCGAAAAAAAGACCGGGACACCTGGCTGGTACAACAACCGGGCCTTTGACGCGGCTTCCCGAAAGGCAGGCATCGCGTCCAGAACCATCGACGGAGACGCCTTTTCGAGGGAAGTGAAGGACCTTGTCATAGCGGCAGCCCGGGAACTGGGACTGGCCTTCGACCTGGTCATATACTCCCTGGCATCCCCGGTCCGACTCGATCCCGACACCGGTAACCTCTACGAGTCGGCCATTAAGCCCATCGGCGACACCTACTCCGGACGCTCCATGAACGCCTTTACGCGAGAACTCGGGGAGGCCTCCCTGCCCCCCGCCACCGAGACAGAGATCGCCTCGACGGTCAAGGTCATGGGCGGTGAGGACTGGGAACTCTGGATCGGAGCGCTGGCCGAAGCCGGCGTGCTGGCACAGGGCGCAACCACTGTCGCCTATTCGTATATCGGCCCTGCCCTCTCCTGGCCGATCTACCGCGACGGAACCATCGGCCGCGCCAAGGCCCAGCTCGAGGAGACCGTGCCCCGCCTCAGCTCCACCTTCAAGCAGCTCGGCCTTACAGCCTTTGTCTCCATCAACAAGGCCCTCGTCACACGATCGAGCGCCATCATTCCTGTCATTCCCCTGTACATCTCCACCCTCTTCAAGGTGATGAAGGAGCGCGGTACCCACGAGGACTGCACCGCCCAGATCGACCGCCTCTACCGCGACCGGCTCTACGCGGGCAAGCCGGGCGGGGTGCCCGTGGACGCCGAGGGACGCATCCGCCTCGACGACCTCGAAATGCTCCAGGGTGTCCAGGCTGACATCGAGGCCCGCATGGCCCACGTCACGCAGGACAACCTCGCCAAGCTCGCCGACGTCGACGGTTTCAAGGTCGACTTCCTCCGGGCCCACGGTTTCGAGGTGCCCTCGGTGAACTACGAGCTGGATGTCGCGCCCAACTACGATCCCCTCGCCGCCGGGTCCTGAAAAAAGCGGCGATGCCTGACCCAGGCTTGTGAACCTCCTCACGCTCGAAAAAAGCGAAATCGGGGCCCTCCTGCCGCCCGGCGACAGGAGGGCCCTCCACATTTCCCGCGTGCTGGGAAAGGGACCGGGCGACCAGGTCGCGGCGGGAATGCTCACAATTGATCCTTTCGGCCCGGCGCCAGGCAGCCTTGGGCGGGCAACCGTCAGGAAGCTCGACGCGGAGGGCCTCGTCCTGGACTACGAGGCACAGGGGGAGGCTCCCCCGCTGTGGCAAGTCAGGCTGCTGTTGGGCTTTCCCCGCCCCATCCAGGGCGCGAGGCTCCTCCGGGACCTGGCGAGCCTCGGCGTCGGCGAGATAGTACTGACTGGTACAATGCTGGGGGAGCGGTCCTACCTCGAAAGCGACCTGTGGAAAAAGGGCGGCTATCTGGCGGCCCTCCGCGAGGGTGCCGAGCAGGCGGGCAATCCCCGGGTGCCGCGGGCGAGCCGGGAATGGTCGGTGGCCCGCGCGATCGGGACGATGAGCCGGGAGGAAGGCGCGGGCCGTTTCGTCCTCCACCCGGGGGAGGGCTTTGCGCGGCTCGGCTCCGCGGCTTTGACGGCACCGCTCACGCTTGCCATAGGCAGCGAGCGGGGCTGGACGGAGGAGGAACTCTCCGGCTTGGAGGAAGCGGGCTTCGTGCCGCTGTCGCTCGGGGACCGCATACTGAAGACGGAGACAGCCTGCGTGGCTGCGGTGGCGCTGGCCCTGGGCCAGATGGGGTACCTGTAGGCAGGCTGAACCGCCGATGCATCAGGGTCCGTGGGAGGCATGGCCGTTGCGAGGAACGGCTTGCCTTTTCGACGATTTCGGGGCAACCTAGTCGGCCAACCGGCCTTCGGAAGGCGCGGGAATCGGAATGATGGAGATACAGCGTGAAGGGTGACAGGATCCTCCTCGTCGATGATGAACGGGAGGTGGGTAGTTCCATCATCAGGAGCCTCAGGAGCTGGAGCCGCGACGAGGGGCTTTCGGTGGTCTATGTCGAATCCGGGCAGGAGGCCCTCGAGGAGCTGGAAAAAAGGCCAGAGGACTGGGCGGTCGTGGTGAGCGACCTCCAGATGCCTGGCATCAAGGGCGACGAGCTTATCAAGACAATTGCCGGACGCTGGCCCGATATAGTCACCATCGTGCTGACGGGCAACATGCAGCTCGATCGTATCCAGGACTTCCTTGATTCAGGAGTCTTTTCCTTCGTGCGAAAGCCCTGGACCAAGGAAAGGCTCGTCCACGATCTCACAAAAGCCATCCAGCTCCACCACTTCAAACGCGGAGAACGGGAGGTTCGGGGCCAGACAGCCCAGGAGATATCCCTGGCCAAGGAAATCCAGGCACAGGTGCTCCATGTCGAACTGCCGGAGGATCCGAGGCTGCTGATCGACATCCATCGGGAAAGTGGCGCTGCCCTCGATTTCAACGGAGACTTCCTCGACGTCAAGCGTCTGGACGAAAACCGTACCCTCATCGTCCTGGCGGATGTCTCCGGGCAGGCGCTTCAGGCTTCCTTTGTCACCTTCCTCCTGAAGTCCATCATGGACGCGGATCTTACCCTGGTATTCGAGAATCGTCCGCTTTCGCCAGGCTCCTTTACCGAGTGGATAAACCGCAGGCTCTGCGGGCATGGGACAACGGTTGAATCCCTCTTCGTGGCCCTCCTGGTCATCGAAGTGGACCTCAAGCGCGAGCTCTGCCGCTGGGTGAACGCCGGGCAGCCACCCTTTGTGGCGATCTCCGAGGGCACGGCCAGCGTTGCGAGCGCGGCATCCCTTCCCATCTGCATTGACAAGAACAGGATCTACAAGGAAGCGGAACTTGCCTTTCCCGTAGGTTCGCAACTCATCATCTCGACGGATGGGATCTTCCAGGCCTGCCAGAGCGTCGCCGGTTTCGGTGCCCAGGAGTATTTTGACATGGTCATGAAAACCATGGTGGAGGGCCTCGGCGCCAGGGAAACCGCGGAGGCGCTGCGAAAACGGGCTGGGCTCGACGAACCGACCGAGGAGCTGACAATGGTCAGGATCCTCCGAACCGAGGCTTCCCTTGCCTAGGCACCGTGAGGTTTTCGTCGTCGATGACGACAAGGCGGTGCTGGAATACTACCGCAAGTTATTCAAACCGGAGCCTGACAGCTTGGACATACTCGGCATTGCACCAGAGGCAGCCGAGGATCCGATCGAACTCAGGCTCTTCACCCTGCCCTCCGAGCTGATGGCAGCATTTTCCGCCGAGCACCGCGCCAATAGGCCTGTGCCCCTGTGCATCCTGGACATGCGCATGCCCGAGCAGAGCGGACTCGATGTCGCCCAGTCCCTCCGTGCCATCGATCCCGAGGTGGCGATCGTCATTTGTACCGCCTTTTCCGATGCCTCGGCCGCCAAGCTCAAGGAGCGTCTCAAGGGAGGCGTCTACCTTGTACACAAGCCCTTCGCCGCCGATGAGTTCAAACTCCTCATTCACTCCCTCCTCCGGGAATGGGAGGGCAGCCGGACCCTTCGCAAGAACGAGGAACGCCTGCAGCGCATCATCGAGGCCACGAGGGTAGGAACCTGGGAATGGAACCTGGCTAGCGGTGAGACGGTGTTCAATGAACGCTGGGCGGAGATAGTGGGCTATACCCTGGCCGAGCTGGCACCGGTGAGCATCGCCACCTGGTCCCGTCTGGTGCATCCGGAAGATTCGAGCCGCTCCGAGGAGCTTCTCGATCGCCATTTCTCAGGCGAGCTTCCCTACTACGATTTCGAATGCCGCATGAAGCACAAGGATGGGCACTGGCTCTGGGTACATGACCGCGGTCAGGTCGTCGAACGTGACGAAACCGGCGCTCCCCTCCTCATGAGCGGGACGCACACCGACATTACCCAGAGGAAGGAAGCCGAAGCCGAGCTCCTCGATATCAAAAGCCAGGAGCTGAGAAGCTACGCGGACGAGCTTTCGGAAAAGGTCGTAGCCCGGACCCACGCCCTTGAGCAGGCCCAGGACGCCCTGATGCGGCAGGAGAAGATGGCCTCGATCGGAAGGCTCGCCTCTGGGGTAGCCCATGAAATCAACAATCCCATCGGCTATATCCAGGCCAACCTCACGATCTTTACCGACTACATGGCCGATTTCCGCGCCGTGATCGAGGCAGGGGAGGCCCTGGCCAGGGCCGTGGAAGCCGGCACACCCGAAACCGTGGCCCGTGCCGCCAAAGCCCTTGCAGAACTCCGGCACGAGCGCGAAATCGACTATCTTCTTGGAGATACCGACCTCCTCCTTGCGGACTCACGGAAGGGGGCAATCCGCATTGGCGAGATTGTCCAGGGCCTCAAGGCCTTTGCCCGGGACGATGGAGGCAGCCAGGCGATCTGTGATGTGAACGCCATCGTCGCGGCCTCCCTGCGGATGATCGAATCCAAGCTGAAGTACAAGTGCAAGGTGGAGCTGGACCTCGGCATCCTGTCCCAGGTCCAGGGGAATCCTGGGCAGATTGAGCAGGTTTTCGTCAACCTTCTGGCCAACGCGGGAGAGGCCATCGCCGAACATGGTACGATCGGCATCCGGAGCCGGATGGATGGTGACTCGGTGAAAGTGTCGGTGTCCGATGATGGCGCGGGCATGGATGAGCGGATCCTCAAGAAGATCTTCGAGCCCTTCTTCACGACAAAAGACATCGGAAAGGGTTCGGGCCTGGGCCTTCCAATCTCCCTCGGCATCATCGAAAAGCACGGCGGCTCGATCGAGGTCAAATCCCGACCCGGCTCGGGGACGACCTTTACGGTCTTGCTGCCTGCGGCGGCTGCCGGGGTGGGAATACTCGAAATGGATCGATCAATTTGACCACGGGATTCCAGCCTTCTCTCAAAATGAGGGGTGTCCAGGGCCCGTCTCAAGGGGGAATCCGGGTTCCCCTCAGCTATTCCCTTTTAATCTTGCTGTATTCTCAATATCGAAGTGTTTGGCACAGCTCCTGCATAATAGATGACAGGGAAGCAGCCGGATCACAAGAAATCCTGCTGCGCCTTGGTTTTCAGGAGGTGGCGACAATGCCGTATGCAAGCACCAGGAAAAAAACTCCCTCGTGTGAGAGCCGGGTGCGGACAAGGACATCCAAGGTGGAATTGGGTGTCACCGACAAGATGCTGCTTTCCATCATCCTGGGCATGAAGGAACGCGGAATCCTCGATACGAGGGCA
>JBMOIK010000181.1:0-8112 GCA_049317365.1 Rectinemataceae bacterium
ACGCGGTTACCAGGGATCCGGTATGGCTTGTCGCCTTTGCCGCTGCTTTTGCTGCAGCCAATGCTGACACCTGGGCAAGTGAGATCGGTGTGCTATATCGCAGATTGCCTCGATCAATTTTGACTGGCAAAGAGCTTCCGGCAGGAGCTTCAGGCGGAGTTACTCCTCTTGGCTTCTTGGCTTCGGGCATGGGGTCGGCATTCATTGGCCTACTGTTTGCTGCTAGTTATGCGAGCATGGCAGAGGTAAGACTCGAATGGGGTTTAATGGTAGCTATAGCCTCCCTGGCTGGTTTTGCGGGCTCGGTGGTTGATTCCATGCTCGGTGCAGCGTTTCAGGCCCAATATACCTGCGTTGTTACTGGACGCTACACTGAACGGCCCCACACTGATGGGCACCCCAATGTGCTTGTTCGAGGGGTTCGCTGGTTTACCAATGATGTTGTGAATTTTGCGAGTACAATGGCGGTTACTGCTGCGGCTGCAGGAATTTACATCCTGGTCCGATAGCCCTGCCCCACATCGGATGCCATGCTATGCCTCTCAACCTTCTCTTGGCCTATGATTCAGGTAGCAGGCTTGAAATACCGAGTGACTGGTCCAAGCGGACGGTCGCCCTCGATATGCCGCGCGAGGTAGCGCGCTATGACCGCGATAGTTTCAAGTGGCAGGCGAACTCGCTGCATCCGCGCAATCTCAGCAACTAGACGCTCCCGCTTGGTCTCGCTCAGGAAGGCAAGAACCTCCGAGACCTCCGTATCCTCTGCGTAGCGGAGCAGGGCACCGAGATCTCGGTCGGCAGTGTTCAAGAGGCGATTGGTTACTTGCTTGGCAGGAGTTGAGCGGAGCGCCCGGAAAAATGGCTCAAGCTCCCTTGTTGCCATCAGCTAAGCGCTTTTAGGAGTGCCTCGATCTTGTCAGTTCGTTCCCAGCTGAAGCCCGGTCTACCGAAGTGTCCGTAGCTCGCTGTCCTTTGATAGACGGGCTTTTTCAAGTCAAGCGCAGCGATGATGCCGGCAGGTGAAAGGTCGAAGACCTTTGGAATCGCGGCAGCGATAATATGGTCGGGCAGCTTGCCCGTGCCGAAGGTTTCAACCATGACAGAAACTGGGAAGGGAACGCCAATTGCGTATGCGACTTCGATTTCGCAACGCTCTGCGAGGCCTGCCGCGACGATGTTTTTCGCGACGTACCGGGCCATATAGGCAGCAGAGCGATCAACTTTTGAGGGATCCTTGCCAGAGAATGCCCCGCCACCATGACGACCCATACCGCCATAGGTATCTACTATGATTTTGCGACCGGTAAGCCCGGTATCGCCCATAGGCCCGCCGATTACGAAGCGGCCGGTAGGATTCACGAAAAACTTAATGCCTCGAAGGTCCAACCCAGTAGGATCAATGACTGGCTTGATGATCTTCTCAATTATTTCTGCTTGGATCTCAGCATGCGTCTTGTCAGGGTCATGCTGGTGTGAGACCACGACTGTATCGATGCGGACTGGTCTATGCCCCTCATATTCAAGCGTCACTTGGCTTTTGGCGTCAGGCCTTAACCATTTTATCGCGCCTGACTTGCGCAGCGAAGCGGCACGCTCAAGGATGAGGTGAGCGTACATGATTGGTGCTGGCATGAGTTCAGGAGTCTCAGAACAAGCGAAGCCGAACATCATCCCTTGGTCACCTGCTCCTTGTTGTCCTTCAAATTCCTTAAGGCCATGACCGGCTACCCCTTGGTTGATGTCTTGGGATTGAGCATGGATTGTGTTTAGGATCGCCATCGACTCATAGTCGATACCATAGTCAGGGTTGGTGTATCCAATGCCCTTGACCACTTCACGGGCGAGCGTCTGAATGTCAACGTAGGTATCGGTCGTGATTTCTCCGCCAATGAGGACCATGCCAGTTGTCGCATAGGTTTCACATGCGACATGGCTTTCGGCATCCTTTGACAGGCATGCATCAAGAACAGCATCTGAGATTTGGTCGCAAAGCTTGTCCGGATGGCCTTCAGAAACGGATTCCGAAGTAAAAAGGTGTCTGGGCAAGGGCATGGAGCCTCCTTTTTAGCAGAATTTCTAGGCCGCCCTGCAATATGGTCAAATCGGCGGCATGGATATCCTCGCGAGGCGAGGAATATCCATCACTATGCACATTCAAAAGATCGATTGACAAGAGGTGAACGTGAGCCATGGAAGTGAGTCCAACCCGAAGAGTCGCAGCCCGGGTACGAAAGACCAAGCGCGAACGGCTGATATCCTTTCTTCGAATTCTTGGCTGGATAATTGCTAGCGCGGCCAGGGCAGTTGCTGTGTTCCTCTTAGTCCAGGCTGTATGGCATCCCTTTGACAGTCTGCTCGCGAATCGGATACACGGACGGAATTGCTTGCCGCGATCGTCTCAAGCCTCAACCTCGGCCTAATAGTGCACTTCGGAGCATATCTCACATCGCAGGAAAAGGACATTTTTCCCGCAGGCTAATCTTGCCAAACAGAAGCTAAGCAGAAAACGAAAGAGCGCTATTATCCTCATTCCCTGTCTTTCGCGAGAAATGTGAAACTATATCTTGTCGATCAGCATCGAGCACTTGCCCGAGGGGATGGGTAGGGTTTTCTTTTTTTTGCCTAGGACATTGATTGTGAAATAGTACAGCTTTTCGCTTTCCATGTGTATTTCCCAGCCACGCCCTGACTTATTTGAAAGTATTGTTACCATATTGCGCTTGAGTGAAAGGTTTTCGATGCCCATGATTTCGAGATTGGGGATGATCCAATCGACAGTCTTTCGCGGGAGGGAGATGTAGAGTCCAACTATGTTCTCGATCATTAGGGTGATAGTGGAGAGACCCGTATAGGCAAGGAATTGCGGGTGGGGCCAATCAGGCCGATCGGGCCAGACGGCCTTGCCCTCATTTTGCGGTTGATAAGCTTCCCAGAACACCGGCTTGTTATCCCTCCGGTGCCCATGTTCATGTTCTTGGTGCATTGAATCGAGCACGAAATAGAGGTGCCGGATTGCACAGTCGCGCGCCATCTCATAGTGGTTGTATTTCTCAAGGCCTTTAATGACCATGAACGTAAAGGGGGGAAGCACCGATCCTCGATAGCCGCCGCCTTTCTTGTCGTAATTCGGATTGTCTGCGGAAAGCGTCGGAAAAGGATGCTCTGTGCCGAAGAGTGTGGGTTCCTTAAGGTGAGCTATGAGCCGCTCTGATTTTTCTTCATTGGGAATTTCAGCGAGGAGGGGCCAATATCCGCCAATCGTCTTGGTTGGGAGGCGCTTCTCGGAAGCGTCAAGATCCAGGTAAAACCCAATTTCTGAGTCCCACATCAGGGAGTTGATTCGCGTTTTCAGCGAGAAATAGGAGCGCTTGAACTGGAAAGATGCTTCTTTATCGTTGAGGATGTCTCCCATCGCCGAAAGATACAAGGCGTTCATTGCCATAGCGGCATTCCAGTCTGATAAGTACTTAGCAGCACCACGCGGGGAGTTTTCCATGCCGGTAGCTGAGACAGGCACCTCAAAAAGCCCGTTTTCGCGCTTAAAGGTTGCTTCGAGCCAAGCCCATTGCTTCGTGAGTATGGGCATAACGTCTTTTACCCGCTTCTTGTTGCCGGTTTTATGATAAAGATTGTATTCAGCCCAAGCGAAGAGGGGCAGGCCCACGCCTTCAGGGTTTTCTTCAGAGAAGACGGGCTTGCCTGTGGCTATGTCATACTTCCAGCGAATGGCGCCAGTAGTTTCTTGCAGGGAATAAAAAGCGTCGAGACCATTAGATGCGGCATAGATCCTGTTCGAATAGACCAGGAAAAAAGAGGCGAAAACTTGTTCAAAGGCATCTAGAACCTCTGAACCGGGATACTGGAAGAATTTGATCTTCTCGATTCCCGACTTTGGTCCACCTGAAGCCCATGAGTCAGCAATCCACGCCCAACTCCGGTCATAGATCTCGACGAAGTCCTGATCGTAAAAATGGACCCGCGGGAAATCGCGCTTGTTCAAAAAACTCCCCTTCTCCACGCATTGGCGGCACGCCTCGAGACCAAGAAACCGCATCGATTTCCGCAATTTGCATGGAAAAGTCGATATAGACAGGCGAAATGACTATAGTGTCCAAACTGCGATTTGTCAAATTTCAGCACGAGTCGAAAATGTGCTGAAACGGGACGATAACGTCAGTTCAGTTCTTGAATTTCATTGAAGATGCACTATCTTTTAAGATAGCCAAGGAGGCTTTCAGGCATTTCGGCAACCCATGAGTGGGACCGGTTCCGTGCTTTCTTTTTCTGAAAAGGAGGTTCAATGGATAGTCCGCCTGAGATTTCCGGCCAGCCATGGGCTGGCAAGAGTTGGTGGGTAATGCGCTGAACGGTTACCTAGGCAATGGCGCTAATCATATGCGCCTCTATGCTCCAAGGGATGGGTCGAGTCATTAGAGCTCGAGAATGCTTTTTTATAAAGCATTGCCCGCCGCGTCGTACCGCAAGGTGCTGTTCGATGGCGCGATTCGGGCGTTCATTAGGGGGCCGGTTGCTCCTCGTTTCCATGCCGGCCCCCTTCTTTTTTTGATTCTTGTAAAGTGCATTTTCTTAACTGCATGCCTTGGCATCAAGCCGCATTTCTTCCATGCCGATACTCCAAAAGTGATAGTTACGCTCATGAGGCATGGTCAGGACGGCCGCATCCTCTATTACACCATCCACGACCGACAACCTAGCCTTTCTGCGCCATACGCGCTTACAACCGCTTACCGGGTCGGTTCTGGGAGGGAGCGGGAGCGTCACTACGATTTTGAAGACATCTCTGAAATGGATGAAGCGATTCGTTTCCTACTCGCGAGGCGCATAAAGGATGGTTATCGCCTCCTTTATAGTTGGAGCCGGGATGCGCGATGGACAGATCCCAGGGTGGCGATTGCAGACCCTGTTGCGCCGACCGGACGCCCCGGACTTCTTTCCCGGGCTTCGGTTGCCTACGTTCGCGAAGCCAGACGCTCTTAGGGTAAGCACCCCCCCCCAGAAAAAGTACGAGTACTTGGTATGATATTCCCTGAATGGGATGGCTTTGCCGTGCGCGGCGATTATCCTGCGCATCCAAAGCATGGAGCCACAGAAGCGATTTCATGGTGGCGCAATTTTCCTAAAGTCACCTTTCTGTGGTCCGATATTCCATGTAGCGGCTGATGGCGCACTGCGCCAGGTTACGACCTTAGCAGGTCGCTCGTGGCTGATCGTGGTCTGTCACGGAACATGGAAAGGAGTCACTCGTGGTAATCAATCACAATCTCAGCGCCATGTTCGCCGACCGCTCACTCAGGTCGACGAATCTCGGTACAGAGAAGGGCATGGAGAAACTCTCGTCAGGTATGCGGATCAATCGGGCCGGCGATGATGCTTCAGGGCTTGCTGTCTCTGAGAAAATGCGGAGCCAGATCCATGGCCTCCAGCGGGCGTCGAAAAACGCGCAGGACGGCATCTCGTTCATCCAGACGACGGAAGGGTACCTCGGCGAAACCCAGGATATCCTTCAGCGCATGCGTGAACTTGCTGTTCAGTCATCCAACGGCGTCTACACAGCCGAGGACCGCACCCAAATCCAGGTCGAGGTGAGCCAGCTCGTTTCTGAAGTGGATCGCATCGCGTCGCACGCCCAGTTCAACGGGCTCAATCTCCTCACCGGGCGCTTTGCTCGCGAAGCCGGCGACAATGTCGTAACTGCATCGATGTGGCTCCATATTGGCGCCAATATGGACCAGCGCGAGCGCGTATTTGTTGGCACCATGACGGCCAAGGCGCTCGGCGTGCGCAGCGTAGGGGATGAGTCCATCATGACTCTCACCTCTCCTGACGAAGCCAACCGTGCTATCGGTACCCTCGATATGGCGCTCAAGAAGGTATCAAAGCAGCGGGCCGACCTTGGTGCCTACCAGAATCGGCTTGAGCATGCGATCAAGGGCATCGATATAGGAGCCGAAAATCTCCAGGCTGCAGAGAGTCGGATTCGCGACACCGACATGGCGAGCCAGATGGTCGAGTACACGAAGAACCGGATCCTCGGACAGGCAGGGAATGCAATGCTGGCTCAGGCCAACCAGAAGACCCAGCAGGTCCTCCAGCTCCTCCAAGAGCCATATCAAAAGACATAAAAAAGCCGGCCGGCCTGGTCGGTTTTTTTATTGTCCTCGGATTTCTTCCGGGGTTACTCGTCTACAGACTTACACGGCCCCTAAAGGACCTGGCCAAGGTAAGCCTGTCCGCGTACTCGAGGTCGCCGCCGACCGGAATACCTGTAGCGAGACGAGTGAGGCGTATGCCGAAAGGGTCAAGAAGGCGCTTGGCATAGAGAGCGGTCGTGTCGCCTTCCACCGTGGGGTTCGTGGCAATTACGACTTCAGTCACGGAGTCATCCCTGACCCGAGCGACGAGGCTGTCCAGCCTGATCTGATCAGGACCTACTCCATCGAGGGGGGAAATGACGCCTCCGAGGACATGGTAGATGCCAGAATATTCATGCGACGCCTCGATTGTCATGACATCCTGTGGCTGTTCAACCACACAGATCGTTGCATGGTCACGAGATGGCGAGGAGCAGACAGGGCAGGGATCAGCTTCGGTATAGGATCCGCATATCGAGCAGAAACAAACGGTTTCGCGAAGGGACCTAATACTTTCGGCGAGGATCTCGGCATAGGCGCTATCCGCACGAAGAAGATGCCACGCGACGCGGAGAGCGCTCTTCCTGCCAATGCCGGGAAGCCTCGTGAGAAGGCTGACCAGCTCCTCAATGGCCTTCAACCAAGGCCTCCTAAAAGACCAGGCGGGAGTCCCATGCCTCCCATGTTCTCTGCCAGGCTTCGCTGCAGCGACTCCTTGATGTGTGACTGCGCGTCGTTGAATGCTGCGATTACAAGGTCTTGGAGCATGGCTATGTCAGAGGGATCTACGACTTCGGGAGCGATGATGCAAGACTTGATTGCCATCGAACCATTGATCGTGATCTTGACCATTCCTCCTCCGGCACTGCCGGTTGCCTCGATCGCATCGGTCATGCGCTTGAACTCCTCGGCTCTCGCAGCGAGGGCCTGGGGATTTCGAAGCATTTCCATCATGTCAGCGATATTCATCAGAACCTCCGCGTTCCTTACGCACTATTTTCTGGCCGCGGAACATTCGTTCCACGATGGTCACCGCGTCAGCAGCTCCGTTGGCCGATCCAGAGGGAATTGGCCGTGATTGCCTCATTCCTTCGGCGACACGCAATTCTATCCGCAAGTTTTTACCTGAAACGGCTGCGACAACCTGGGCAACTTTTGATAACTCTGTACGCACTACGCTTTCTTCCATTCCTGTTCTGAAGGGTATCATGAGTCGCTCTCCCTCGAGCGCCCAATCAAGCGATGCGCTTAACCCTGATCCCAGCAGCGGGTCCGCGCGGGAGATCCGTGAGAGCACCTCTTTCCGCATCGCTTCTATTCCAGTAACGACAACTGCCGGGTCGCTCGGCCTTTCATCCTTAGCTAACCGAGCGAGTTCTTCACTGCTGGCGAGTAGCACCTCGTCCCGGGGTGGAATGTCGGATAGGGACGTGATTCCAGGCTCGGTACTGGATGGCCCGGTTTCTTTGGCTGTCTGCCTAGGTGCTTGAGTAACAGACAGAACATGGGTCGATGATGGGTGAAGTCTCTGGTCGAACTCGGCCTTTTCTTGAGGACCTAGCATCGTTCCTGCAAGATCGGAGAAGGCAGAAGATAGCGAAGGAGGAAGGCCATGATTCAACTCAGGCTTTTTTTTTTCCTCCGGGATCGAGTGAATGGAGACAGGGAACGAAGCGGGCTTTCCTTCGGACTGATGCCTTCCTGAGCTTGGCGCGGGAGATCCACCATTCAAGGCGGCGACGGCACGTGCTAGTTCGGAAGGCGAGACATAATCCTTGAGGCGGCCGAGTCGGACAAAGGCAAGTTCAAGCTCGAAGCGCTGGTTAGGACTGGCGCGAAGGTTGCGGTGAAGTTCCAGGAGGAGCCCCATGCCTCGTTCGATGCGCTCAGAATCCAGGGCCTGGCGGACAACAGGGCTGAAGGCTGATTCTGGAGCACCGAGAAGGCTTTCCTTGCCCAT
>JBMOIK010000182.1:0-8088 GCA_049317365.1 Rectinemataceae bacterium
CCCTCGCCAGGAAGGCCCGCATCCTCCTCGTCGAAGACAACCAGACCAACCAGCTCGTCGCCACCAAGCTCCTCGAGCGCATGGGCCACCGAGTCGATGCCGTCGCCAATGGAAGGGAGGCCCTCGAGGCCCTCGCCGGGATACCCTACGACCTGGTCCTCATGGATTGCCAGATGCCCGTCATGGATGGCTTTGAAGCCTCCCGCGCGATCAGGGATCTGGCGGGGCCGATCAGGACCATCCCCATCATCGCGATGACGGCGAACGCGCAACCTGAAGATCGCGAGCACTGCCTCGAAGCTGGAATGGATGATTACCTGCCCAAGCCGGTAGTGCCGCATCGGCTTGCTGCAGCCATCGAGCGTTGGCTTCCGAAAATCGGCAAAGGCCTTGCTTCATCGCAGGACCCGCCTGGGGAAATCGCAGGAGCGCCTGAGGCCCGAGTTGCGGGGACAGCTGCCTCCGCCGCCGGACCAGACCCCCAGCAGCCCAAGGCAGCGTCAACGTACCCACCGGGCCAGATGCCCGTCTTTGACCGGCCTGCCCTCCTTTCCCGGACCATGAACGACGAGGAGCTCATGGCTGCCCTCCTCGAATCCTACCTGGGAGAGCTTTCCAGCCAACTCGGAGACCTCTTCGAGGCCCTCGACGCAGGCGAGGCAGGCAGGGTTGAATCCTTCGCGCATCGCCTCAAGGGCGCCTCGGCCAGCGTGAGCGCCCTCCGGCTTGTCGAGACGGCATCGGCCATCGAAAAGGCCGGCAAGGCAGGGAACTTCGAGAAAGCGCGAAGGCTTAGGCCCGAGCTTGAAACCCGCGAAAAGGAGTTCAGGCTGGCCACGGCCCAGGAGCGGTCGGACCTGCAACCCCGTGACGACTTTCTCTCTTTCACCGATTTTCCCGGCACTGTTCGGCTCTTGAAGCAGGGCGAGGCCCTGGACTTCTAGCCCGGGCCCAGTTCAGGCAGCTCGTCCACGCACGCTCATCCTGACCGGAGCTTGGGGCAGCGCCTGGCATGGCCCTCGTCGCCAGACAGCAGCTTGCCCGGGGCTCGCGCAATTTTCCCCCGCGGCGATCATCACGCTCGTCGAGGCGCTCGCAACGGGGGATCATCGGGCCCATGCTCTCACTTGCGGGTAGCTGAGGGTGAGGCACAATCATCCCAAAGGATTCTCCCAGCGCACAGGCTTGAATCTCGCGAAATCGGCATCGGATGAGCAGACTATCAGGCCGTGCCCGAGGGCGAGCGCAGCCAGGTGGAGGTCTGGTACCAGATTGGCTCCCGGCGCGGCAAAGGGCAGAAGGTGGCGGAGGATTGCCGCATGGTCCTCAGTTTCCTTTGGAATCCAGACCTTGGGGCAGGCAAGCCAGCCTTTGACGATGTCCCAGGCGGCGTCCAGGTCAAGCGGCTGGGAAAAGATCCTGGGGTTGCTTGTAAGCCGCAGAAAACCCAAGAGCGAGGGCCAGGGTAGACCTACTGGCGCAAAGTCGTTGATGCGACCATCGAGCCAGGCCTTTGCGGCCACATGCTGGGGCATTTCCTTGACTACCGCGTACACCAGGAGGTTTGCATCGACCAGGATCACGAAAATCCCTCGCCTTCGGCGACTGCAAGCAGCTCGGCGACCTTGTCGAGATTGGTGAGCAGTGGTTTCCCCAGCGAGACCGTCGGCGTGCAATAGGGGACCCCGGCAGACTCGTGGGCTTCTTCGGTAAGGCCGCGGCGCAAGGCTAGGTTCACGGCATCTTTTAAGGACAGTTTCAGAGCCTCCTGTCGCTGTGCGAGGAGCACCGAAACATCGTCTTCAAGGGTTAGGGTGGTTCTCATGCATCAAAGCATAAGAAGGTTGATGCCTTGATGTCAAGCCGAAAATGGGCAAAGTGATGGCAGAAAATTTTGCTGCAGCCTGAATATCCAAGCTCTCCCTCTTGTGGAATTCCCGAGCTGACTCGAAGGTCATGCCGCCGACGCAGATGCTAGCCGAAGTATGCCTTCATGGGCCCCAGATAATATTCCTCCCAGCCCTGCCTATACTCGTCAACCTGCCCTGCAGGAAAGCCATTGTGAGCGAGGGTGAGCGTGCATCCGCTGGTGCTGTCCTCCAGGGTCAGCTCGAGCATAGTGTCGGCCTGGTCCTCTGCAAAATCCGTGGTTCTCCAGCTTTGCAGGATGCGTGCGCCCGGATCGAGCTCGAGGTTCTTTCCCCGGATATATCCATCCCCGCAGTCGAAGGCGCCCCCGACGACAGCCTCGATGTGAGCCTCACCTCCGGAGGACATGGAACCATGAAGAAGTGGATCGAGCCAGGCCGCGTAGATTTCCCCGGCGGAAACCGCGAATTCAGCTTTCAAGCGAATCTGGTCCATGCAGGGAAAGCTACTATGGATTTGGCGCGCCAGCTAGACGCTCACCATGATAATCTCGATTCCGATCAGATCGCCACCTTTGGTCGGAGGCGGGGAGTCTGACCCTCCGGGCATGTCACCATTATTCATCTACCCTGAACGCGACCCTGTCACCAGGTTCCCACCTATGCTCCATGTCGCAGGTGTAGCCGCGCAGCCATAATGCACCGTCAATCTTCCGCAGGTAGAAGCCTTTGGGAAAACCATCGGAATCAGACAAGGGGATAGACATAATTGTTACTGAACCTGCTGGCGCCCTGTTCTTGCGGATTTCCGCCTGTTCCCTTTGATCGAGGTAGCGCAGCCGAAAATACGGACCCAATTCCAGGGGGCATGGCGACAGTCCAGATTCCTGTGCCCGCTCCAGTATTTCGGGAAATGAAGCCCCTTCAGGGAAGCCGAGATCGGCAACCGACATTTCGACAACCCTGGCCGATTCCCTTGACGCTGCTGTGATAAACAGATCACTGGAGAAGAGGGTTCTGGCATTCTCATTGAGCATGATCGAAGCAGAAAGCAATTGGGCCAATAATACTTCTTTCGAAGATCCCCCAAACCCGACAGTCCGTACTTGTACGCCACCCCGTCGTAGCAGGTCGCTCATTCGGGAATTAACCTGCCGATCGCAAGCATACTCGCCGGAGGCAGGGACCAGGCTTCTGGCTTCCTGCATGCCTCCTACCTGCCTGTGAATGCGTGCTCGAGGTCAGCGATGAGGTCGGCCGCCGACTCGATGCCTACCGAGAGCCGGAGCAGGCCCTCGTCCACGCCCAGGCGGTCGCGGAGTTCCTTGGGCGTAGATGCGTGGGTCTGGAGGAGGGGATAGGTGATAAGGCTCTCCACGCCGCCGAGGCTCTCCGCGTAGGTGATCACGCGAACGCGCTCGAGGATAGGACCAACTAGCTCTTTATCCCGAAGGCTTAAGGCCATCATCGAACCAAAGCCGGATGACTGCGATTCCGACAGGGCCCGCTGGGGATGGTCGGGCGAGCCCGCATAATGCAGGCTGGCGACCTCGGGCCGCTTGGCAAGCCAGGCGGCGATGGCGTGGGCGTTTTTCTCCTGCTTCTCGACCCTGATGGCGAGGGTCTTGATGCCGCGGAGGAGGAGCCAGGAGTCGAAGGGCGCAAGGACTCCGCCTGTGGTGCGCTGTATCTCGAAGAGCCGCTCCCCAAGGCTTGCGTCGGCGACGACCGCGAAGCCCGCCAGGGTATCGTTGTGCCCGGCCAGAAACTTGGTTCCCGAGTGGATGACGATGTCGGCGCCGAGCTCGAGGGGGCGCTGGAGGAGGGGAGTGAGGAAGGTGTTGTCAACTATGACGATTGCGCCCCGCGCATGGGCGAGTTTGGAAAGGGCGCGGATATCGCTGATCCTCGACATGGGATTGGAGGGGCTCTCGATGACGAGGGCCTTCGTGGAGGGCTTCCAGGCGGCCTCGACGGCGGCCAGGGAGCGGGTGTCCACGAGGTTGAAGGACAGGCCATGGCGCGCGCAGGTCGTCTCGGCGATGCGGTAGGTTCCGCCGTAGAGGTCCTCGGAGTACAGGACATGGTCGCCCGAGGACAGGAGGTCGAGGCAGGCGGTGATGGATGCCATCCCCGTGCTGAAGGCGAAGCCCCGCTTTCCCGACTCGAGGATGGCCATCGTCTCCTCGAGTTCCTTCCGCGTGGGATTGTCCTGCCGCGTGTAGTCGAAACCCGTGCTCTTTCCGAGCCCAGGATGGCGGAAGGTCGCCGTCTGGTAGATGGGAAAGCTCACCGCTCCCGTCACCGGATCGAAGCCCTGCGAACCATGGACCACCCTCGTCTCGAGACTGCAGCCAAGCTTTCCCTCGTCCATGAATTCCTCCCTCATATAGTGAAGTCGCTCGTTCCGCGGCGGGCTTCCACATCCCTTGCGAGTTCCTCAAGGGTGATGGCCTTGAGGCTCTCCTCCATCGCTACCCGCAGCCGCTTCCAGGCCTCGCTGGAAGCTCCCCTGGTGCTGCCGCTCGCGCTTCCATCCTCGCTGCCCTCGTCCATCTCGAGGAGCTCGCGGTCCAGGCTGGTAACGAGATCAAGGACGCTGATCGAGGCGGGCGGGCGGGCCAGAAAATAACCACCCTGCGAGCCCCTGACCGCATCAACCAGCTTGCCGGAGCGGAGACCGAGCATGATCTGGCCTAGATATTTTTCCGAAATGCCCTCGCGCTCACCTATCTCGCCGAGCTGGAGGGGGCGGGCGTTCCTGGCCAGGGCCAGCTGGCAGAGGATCCTGAGCCCGAACTGCAGGCGTGTTGAAATTCGCATGTCTCGCACTCTAGCAAAGGATGGGTGCATTGCAGAAGCTGCCTTCTCCCTGAAGCATATACTATTTAAACTATAGTATCAATAGCAGATTTGGCTCAACTCCGGCACAAAGGGTTGCAGTTATGTTCCCCAGCTTTCCATCCTATCCGCGCCTCCGCTCCACCCGCGCTCGGAGGATGCGACAGACCAGGCCGATGACGGCGGAGTAGAAGAGGCAGAGGAGGCATGCCGCCAGGGGCTTGCCGAGTTGGGACAGTTCCCAGAGCTTCGCGAGTACGAGGATGATTCCTGCAAAGGTACCGATGGCGGCCGCAGCGTAGGTGGCTTTCTCCACGAACTTCCAGAGGGCTGAAGAGGCCGCAGCTGTCGGACTCTCTTCGTTCGTGAAGGCGTCCTTCCAGGCGGTGATCCACTCCCTTGCCGGCCAGACGGCCAGCATCGCCAGAAAGGGCACCACGAGGGCGATTATCGCCGGGGTGATCATGAGGTAAGCGGCGGGATTGCCTCCCTCGAGCACAATGCATCCACCGATGACAACGATGAATCCCAGGGTCCCGAGAATGAATCTGGTCATGGCGACCTCCTTCCTGTCGTAACATGCACCGGGGCGCGTCGTGCGTTGGAAAGCTTGCCTGATAATAGCGCGTCCAGCCCTTCGCTTCGAGCAGCTACTCCCATATCGCCCCTGAAAAATGCCTCTGTATTGTGAGGTCTTTGGTGAGGACAGGGTATCGCGTACGTGGAGTTGCTGCCTTTTTCCGCTTACCATCCAAGCCATTGATAGGCTTTATTTCTTCCCCAAATCCCAAGGATTGAAAAGCTCCACCCCGGTTTCCACGAAATCCTTCACGTTCCTCGTCGCCAAGACAGCGCCTTGCGTGATCGCGCAGGCGGCGATAAGGCCATCGACGACGGGAAGGGGCCTGCCCCCGGATGCCAGGAGGGCGTCCAGATGTCCCCAGTGGAGCGCGACACTTCCATCAATGGGAAGCACTCTCGAAGCGAAGCGCCGTTCGAGATCCAGGAGCCAGTTCTCGAGGGTGCTGCGTTTGCCGCCCCGTCTTAGTCTTTCTATGCCTTTGCCGAGCTCTCCCAAGGTCAGACTGCACAGTAAGAGATCGGATTCATTCTGCTCGGCAAGCCAGGCGAGGACGGCGGGATTGGGGCGGGGACGTACAGCCTCGGAGATGATGCAGGTATCCAGGACGAATTTCATAACTCGACGGTCCGCCCGCCTTCCTTCGAGCGCTCGATCACGAGATCGATGCGGGGAGCCGAGCGCAGGAAGGATATGAAGTCGCCATCCTTGTTGGTCAGGCGGGCGTACTCCTCATCCGACACCATCACCACCGATGGCTTCCCGCGGCGGGAGATCATCTGGGGGCCCTCGTCGAGGGTTTTCTGGACGAGCTCGCTGAAGCGGGCCTTGGCATCCTGCAACTGCCATATCGGGGAATCTGCCATCGCTTCCTCCTTTGGCGAGTGTATACTGACCAGTCTGACCAGTCCAGTGAAATTAGGCAATCTGCTTGGGACGTCGGGAACCAATGCCTATGCCTTGGCGGTTTCGCGATCTCCGGGCCCGTCTGTCTCGAGGCGGAGCCGGCAGTTTCGGTCCAGGCTGAGCTAGAACCCGGGGCTCGACGGAAAAGTTCGTGCCAGGAGGCGGGCGGTCGCAACCGTGATGGCCTGCATTTCGCGTCTGAGGATCCTTCCCGGCCCGACAGTCTGGGCGGGGGAGATCGCGATCGGGGAGATTCCCATCCTAAAAGCCTGTGATCAAAAGATCGACGGCTCCGATTAGGTCGTGCCGAAGCTTGGAAGCGTCAGCGGCTTCCGGGCCGAGTACCCTCTTCGAAATTCCCGCCATGAGCGGAGTCAAGGCAAGGTACTTCTTTCCCTTGACCTCGATCAAAGGCGTCAATTGGGAAATCGATTTGTATTTCGGGTTGGAGTGCGAAGCCAGGGGAATGACCATCCTCGTCTCGAGATCGGAAAGGAGATCCGACTGGACATCCAGAAGGAAGGGGAATTCGGCCTTTGTATCACTGTTCGTATTTGCGTGTATTCTAAACTGAGCCATCAGAATGACCGGAGCTTGTCGCTGAACGCTCCTTCCTCCGAGATCGTCTTGTTGTAGCGGGCGATCGCGTCCTGGTTTTCCGCCAGCCAGGCCTTTTGCCTCTCCTCGAGGACTTTCTCGGCCAGGGCGCTCTCGAGAACGGAGGAGATATTGAGGTGAAGATCCTTGGCCTGCGAGAGCAGATCGCTGTTGACGGAGAGGTTGGTGGCCTTCTTGGGAGCGGTGGAATCGTAGGAGAGTAACACGGCGACCTCCATGCGGGATATTCAGATAATATGCGCATACTTCATGCGCGACAAGCCGGTCCCTATGAGGGTGGCCCTGCGGGCGAACCTGCTGACGCGCCTTTCCATCGGGGAGTTCATCACCTCAAGGGCTCGCCGCCGGCATACGCGGCACCGGTTTTTCAATCATGCCTATCCTAGGCGGTTGATGACCAGGATTTCCGGAAGTAGCCCGCCTGGATCGCAGAGCCGGTGGCAGTATATGGGCAGCCAGTCCTGCACCGGGTCTTCCCTATGATGGTTGAGGGTTTCTCTTCATTTCGCATTCAGGCAGGAGACATCATACTATTCCGGGCAAAAAAAGGCTCCGCTTTGGCCCGGGAGGATCGAGTCATGAACTTCAGGATTCCACTGCTTCGCGTGTTCAGCATGGTTGCCATCGCTCTCGCGCTTCCCCCACTTACTCATCTTGGGAAGAGGCATGGGTATGGCATCCGCGAAAATTCGGAACCGAGGCGAAAAGCATCCCGTCCGCATCCTCTTCGATGACAACGCTGAATTCTCTTTTCATCCTGGCGCTCCTGGCGTAATTCTCATAAACCCCGGGGAAAGGGCACCCCTTCCGGAGAGCCCCTTGCTAGACGTGGTAGTTGGTACGGAATCAATAGTCCATTCCGCGCCACGCAAGCGTGGCGGTAACGGCGCGACAGGAGTCGCGGCGCTTCGTCGCCGGCAACCAGCGGCATGGGTGGCCTCAAATGAAAAGCGCCTCCTTGCGGAGGCGCCCTTCACGCAGCATTTAGCGGCTAGGGGGACTAGTAGTCCATGCCGCCCATTCCACCACCGCCGCCGCCGCCCATGGGGGCTTTCGGCTAACGCTGCGCTAAACTTCGTTCGGGGAGGTCGACGATTGCGCACTCGGTGGTGAGGAGGAGAGCCGCGACGCTTGCCGCGTTCTGGAGGGCGCTCCTGGTGACCTTGGCGGGATCGATGATGAGGGCCTTGATCATGTCAGTCCACTCCATCTTGGCGGCGTAGCTCGCTCCGCTCGCTGTACGGAGCGGAATGAAGACTGTCACTATGCCCGCCT
>JBMOIK010000183.1:0-8051 GCA_049317365.1 Rectinemataceae bacterium
CTCAGCGAGAGCGAGGCCATCTTCACGATCAGGCAGAAGCTCTTCGAGCCCCTCAAGATGGCCGCCGACTATGGCGTCAAGGTCCTCCTCGAAACCCATGGGGAATACACCGACTCGCTCAAGCACCTCGAGAGGATTCTCGACGTCTGCGACTCCCCGGCCCTCGGCCTCAACCTCGACACGGGCAACCTCTGGCTCGGTGGCGGGGATCCGGTCGCCTACGTGAAGAAGTTTGCGGCCAAGATCGACCATGTCCACTGGAAGGACTGGCCGAAGGAGATGGAAGCGAAGCGCGGCAAGGAGTTCGGTGCTGGCATGTCCATCATCGCCCTTGGAACAGGCGTGGTGGATGTAAAGGGTGCGTACAAGGCCCTGGTCGACGCTGGCTACAACGGCTATTCGACCCTCGAGATCGCAGGAGATGAAGCTGTCAAGCAGAGTTATGCCTATCTGAAAGCCCTTGGGGCTGAGTAAAGGAGGAAATCGCCATGCCGAAAATTGCTTTGATCGGGGCAGGGAGCATCATATTCGCTACGACGCTCCTGAACGACATGCTGGGTACCGAGTGCCTCAAGGACTCGACCTACTCCCTCATGGGTCCGACGATGTGGAAGCTCGAAAAGATCGAGAATTGGGCCAAGGGAGTCATCTCAAAGAACGGTCTCGGCGCCAGGGTCTCGTCGACGACCGACCGGCGCAAGGCCCTCGAAGCTGCCGATTATGTCCTCCTCATGTTTCAGATCGGCGGACTCGAGGCCTACAGGCTCGATTATGAAATTCCCATGAAATACGGTGTCGACCAGTGCCTCGGGCAGTGCGTCGGCCCTGGTGGAGTTTTCCGTGGCAATCGGTCCATCCCCGTCCTCGCGAGCATCATGCGCGACATGGAGGAGCTCTGTCCGGACGCGGTCATCCTGAACTACGTCAACCCGATGGCAGCGAACAGCATCGGGATGGGCAAGTCCAGCACGATCAAATCCGTCGGGCTTTGCCACGGCGTGCAGACGACCCTCGACCTCATCGCAGGCTATACAGACAGCAAGAAGAGCGAGATCGACTTCCTCTGCGCCGGCATCAACCATATGGCCTGGTTCCTCAAGATCGAAAAGGACGGGAAGGACCTCTATCCCCTGCTCAAGGCAAACTGCGAGAAGCCCGAGTACTACATCAACGACAAGGTACGCATCGAGGCAATGAGGCACTTCGGTTACTTCATGACCGAGTCCACGGGACACCTCTCTGAATATCTGCCCTGGTTCCGCAAGAACCAGAAGGCCCTCGGACTCTATTGCGACCAGCCGGCCTTTGGCGGCGAGACGGGCGCCTACTACAATTACTGCTGCGCCATCGCAAAGAAATTCGAGAAGGGCGACTTCATCCGCCTGGCGGGCAGTGATCTCGAGCCGCGGAGCAAGGACTATTGCTCCTATGTGATCGAGGCCATGGAGACGGGCAAGCTTTTCCAGCTCAATGGCAATGTCATGAATACCCCTGGCTATATCGAAAACCTGCCGCGGGACTGTTGCGTCGAGGTGCCCATGTTCGTCGACAAGAATGGCCTCCAGCCCAGCTTTGTCGGCCGCTTGCCCACCCAGCTGGCTGCGGTGAACATGATGGACATAAACGTCCAGCTGATGGCTTCGGAGGCGGCGCTTGAGGGAGACCCTGAGAAGCTGATGATGGCCTGTGCGATGGACCCCCTGACCTCGGCCGTGCTGAGTCTCCAGGAGATCAGGGACATGACTGTGGAAATGCTGGAAGCGCAGCGGGAATGGCTGCCCCAGTTCGCGGGGAAGAAACTCAAGAAGCTCGGAAATATCGCCACTCCGGCCGGTACCAAGGGCGTCGCCGTGCCCCTCGATCCTGCCCTGGCGATCAACAACCGCTTCGGAAAGCTGGCGAGCGGCTAGAAGAAGGCGGGCTTCCGGGCCCGCGATGTCTGGAAAGGAGGAGTCGGGGAGGGCAGCATCGCGCGGCCTTTGTCCGGCGGTCGCCCCGAAAAGAGGAGTTTGAGCGATGGGAGAGATCCTGCGGCTGAGCAATGTGTCCAAGACCTTCGCGGGCGTGCGGGCACTGCAGGGGATTACCTTCGATCTGAAGGAAGGCGAGGTCCACTGCCTCTGCGGCGAGAACGGCGCGGGCAAATCCACCCTCATCAAGGTCCTGTCCGGGGCACACCAGCCCGACATCGGCGGGGAGATCTGGTTCGAGGGCCGGAGGATTGATCTCACGCCGCACCTCGCCCTGGGGCTTGGCATCCAGACCATCTACCAGGAGCACATCGTCTTTGACAGCCTCAGCGTCATGGAGAACATCTTCATGGGGCTCGAGCGGGAGAAGGGCATCTTCCTCGACAGGAAGGAGATGAGGCGGCAGACGGTCGAGGTGCTCGAGTACCTCAAGAGCGACCTCCGACCGGAGATGGTGATGGGCGAGCTGGGCAGCGGTCAGCAGAAGATCGTGGAGATCGCCAAGGGCCTGGTCTTCAAACGGAAGGTCATAATCCTGGATGAGCCAACTGCCTCCTTCTCGATCTCGGAAATCGACAACCTCCTGGAAATCATCAAGACGGTCAAGACGAGCGGCATCGGGATCATCTACATCTCCCACCACCTCGACGAGGTCTTCAGGGTCGGCGACCGCGTCACCGTGCTCCGCGACGGACGGAACGTGAGTCACTACGACATCGGCGGGCTCACGAAGGTCCAGCTGATCAAGGACATGGTCGGCAGGGATCCCTCGACCTTCTACAAGCGTGAGAGCGTGCCGATCGGCGAGGTGCTTTTCGAGGCCCGGAACGTGAGCGGGAACGGCGTAAGGAACATCTCCTTCAAGCTGCACAGCGGCGAAGTCCTCGGATTCTCGGGGATGACCGGGTCGGGCCGCTCCGAGCTGATGGAGCTCTTGTTCGGGGGCGCCCGCCTCGACTCAGGCGAGGTCCGGATCGGGGGCCGGCCAGTGCGCCACCGGACACCGAAGGCCGCGATCCGCAACAAGATGTGCTTCATCACGGAGGACCGTCAGAACACCGGGCTCTTCATCGAGCAGACCATTGCCCAGAACGTTGTCGTCGCGAACATGGTCAACACGCGGAATTTCCTCTCGATCCCTGCACGTGACCTCAAGGTGGCGGAGGGATTCATCCAGAAGCTCAGCATCCGGGCGAAGAATGCCAAGGTACGCGCGATGAACCTCTCCGGCGGGAACCAGCAGAAGGTAGTCCTGGCGAAGTGGTTCAACACGAACGGCGACATTTTCATATTCGATGAGCCGACACGCGGCATCGACGTGAGCTCGAAGCAGGAGATCTACCAGCTGATGGTAGGCCTCCTGAAGCAGGGCAAGGGGATCATCATGGTCTCATCAGACATGCCCGAGGTCATCTCGATGAGCGACCGGGTCATCGTGATGAAGGGAGGCGAGATGGTCGCTGAGATCGGCAAAGACCGGATATCGGAAGAACACATACTCACGCATTCGATAGGAGAGAAGGCACAATGAGCGATCAGGCTTCGACGAAGACCGAAAAGGTGCCATGGGTCTCGCCCTTCAAGCGATTCGAGAATTTCACCGTCCTCACGATCTTCCTGTCCTTTGTGGTCATCATCGTGCTGCTCCAGTTGATCATGACGGGAGGTACCAAGTATCCGACCTTCATCAGCCCGGTCAACATACTCAACATCATGCAGCAGGTCGGCGTGCCCGGCATAGTCGCGGTCGGCATGACGATGGTGATGATCTCCGGCGGCATCGACCTCTCGGTCGGCATGCTCGCTTCACTCGTATCAATTGTCACGGCGCTCAGCATCTCGAAGTGGCACCTTGGGGTCGTGCCCTCGATACTCGTCGGCATAAGCACCGCCGTCGTGCTCGAGACCCTCATGGGCTACATCATTTCGCGGGTCAAGGTGGAACCCTTCATCATCACGCTCGGCGGCATGATCACCTTCCAGGGCATAGCGCTCCTTTTGTGCAACTCGCGCGAAGTCATCATGAACGGCGAGCTCAACTTCATCAAGACCAACCTTATAGCGGGCACCAAGGATCCTGTGACGGGGCTCAACCTGGTGATCCCGCCCTATGTGCTTGTCTTCCTCCTGCTCGCCCTCCTCGTCGGGCTCCTGCTCAAGTACACGAAATACGGCCGTCGGCTCTATGCGGTGGGCAACAACAGCAACGCAGCCTTCCTGGCCGGCATCAACGTGAAGGCCATGAGGCTGTCGGTCTACGCGCTGATGGGGCTCCTCGTCGGCATTGGTTCGGTCATGCTGCTGGCGCGCATCAACGTCGGCATCATCACCCTCGGACAGGGCCTGGAGATCGACACCATCGCGATGGTGGTCATCGGTGGGACGGCCTTGAAGGGTGGAAAGGGCAATGTCCTGGGAACCTTGATCGGCGTGTTCTTCCTTGGATCCATCGGCAACGCGATGAACCTGCTTCGCCTGCCATCCGAGGTGCAGTTCGTGGCCAAGGGGCTGGTTATCATCGTTGCAGTTTCCGCAGGCTACGTTTCCAGCACTTTCTCCGAGTTCCTCTCCAGAAGGAAGGGGCTCGCGGCTGTTTCCGGCGACGCGTCAAAAGGGGGGTGAGATAGGCGGACGTCGCAGGTATCGATTTCAGTTGTGTTGATTGTATTTCCTACCAAGCAAGGAGAAGAGAGATGAAGCGAATCGCAATTCTGATGATGGTTCTCGCGGTCTTCGGGGTGATGAGTGTCTCTGCCCAGAAGAAGGTCATCGGCTACTACATGGATGCCTCCGACGACTATTACAAGGCCGGCTTCCAGGTCTTCAAGGTCCTCGCGACCCGGTCTGGATGGGAAGTGCGTGATGTCGTTGGCCAGGGCACGGCGCCCGAGCAGCTCGACGCAGTGCAGAATTTCGTGACCCAGGGCGTCGATGCCATCGTGTGCGTCCAGAACTCCCCCCAGACCACTTCGGAGTGCCTCATCCTCGCGAAAGAGGCCAACATCCCGTTCTACAACCTGACCCACAACCCCCCGAACGAGCCCGGCCTCTCAGGCTTCTCTGGTTTCGATTGGGTCTACGATGGGGAACTGGCCGCGAAGTCCGCCATCGGGCACAAGGCCAAGAAGATCATCATGATCGAGGGCAAGCTTGGCCAGGGTACGGCAGCAGGGCAGACCCAGGGCTTCCTCCAGGGCTACAAGAAGGCCGGCAAGGATATCGGCAACCTCCTCTCCAGCGTCGGCGTCAAGGGCGCAGGCGGCAAGGACCTCCAGATCGTATTCTGGGGCTCGGGTGGCTGGTTCGCTGACCCCGCCAAGAAGGTCATGCAGGACGCCATCACCTCCCTCGGACCCAACGGTTTCGACGGCGCCTATGTCCAGAATGACGAGATGATGACCGGCGCCCTCCAGGCCATGCAGGAAGCCGGCCTCGACACGAGCAAGTACTGGCTGGGCTCGAGCAACGGCAAGGAGAAGTCCTGGATCTGGGTCGCCAAGGGACAGACCACGATGGACGTCAACCAGTGCCCGACCCTCGAGGCCGACATTGCCTACCAGATGATCGTTGCCAAGTTTGCCGGAAAGACCACGAAGAAGGCCGTCTACGTCAACTTCCTTCCCTTCGAGAAGGAGACCCTCAACATGTCGAAGATGATCCCCTGGATCACCAGCGACTACATCGAGGCTCGCGACAAGAAAGCCTTTATCTACGACATCAATGACCCTGTCTTCAGGGCCAATCCGGACTACAAATAGCTCAAGCGGGGGCGATCGGGTTTGACCCCTTCGCCCCAGCTGTGGAAATGGTCAATGCGGTCGATGGCTTCAATGCGAAGTGGAGCAAACGCGCCCATAGTGGGGGCGGATATGTATCTTTGGGGTAGCGGGAGGAGACGATCATGGCGCAGAAGAAGATTTCGGTAGGTGCGTGGGCTTACATTTGGGGTGGCTACGCTGACAAGCCGATCCCCCTCGTTGAGGTGGCCACTCGCCTCAAGGAGTACAAGTTCGACGGCGTCGAGTTTGCCGCCTTCCCCCCCCACTGCGAGCCCAATACGCCCGAGAAGTGGAAGGAAATCAAGAAGCTCTTCAACGACCTGGGCATGGGATTCTCCGGCGTAGCTGCGCCCTTCCCCTCCCCGGCCACCTCGTCCAAGCAGGTCTACCTCGACACCGTGAAGGGCCATCTCGAGATGTGCAAGGTCATGGGCATTCCGAAGCTCCGCGTCGATGCAGTCGATCCGCCCACCGCCATCCCCGGTGGCATGAGCTACGACGCCTGCTTCTCCACCGTGGCAGAGCGCTGGCACGAGTCGGCCGAGCTCTGCGCCAAGGCCGGCATCAAGCTGGTCTGGGAGTTTGAGCCTGGCTTCTTCTTCAACAAGCCGAGCGAGGTCGTCGGCATGACCTATAAGGTCGACCACCCGAACTTCTCGGTCATGTTCGATTCCTGCCATGCCTTCATGTGCGGAGTCATGGGTTCCAGGCAGTTTGGAAAGCGCGAGACCCTCCCCGGTGGCGTAGTGCAGTTCGCCCATATGCTCACCGGCAAGATCGGCGCTGTCCATTTCATCGATTCGGACGGTACGCTCCACGGCGACGAGACCAGTACCCACGCGCCCTTCGGCAAGGGTGTCCTGGACTTCGACGCAATTACCAAGGCTATCCTCGAGGCCGGCTACGACGACGAGTGGTGGCCCATCGACCTCTGCTTCTGGTCCAACGCCCTTGCCGAGACCAAGCCCGCGAAGGAGTTCATGGATATCCTTGTCGCGAAGTACGGGCAGGGCTGAACCCGCGCCGTCGGAACCCGCGCCGTCGGATCCCGCGCCGACGCGGGGGAATCCTCCGGCGTCGCCGACGCGGGGGAATCCTCCGGCGTTGCCGACGCGGGGGAATCCGACCGCGGTCGGATTGTTGAGAGGCCCGTAATCGGGCGAAAGGATGGGCACATGGCACTGACGTTTGGAATCAATACCTTCCTCTGGGCTTCTCCATTCAGGACCAAGGACCTGACCTGGTTCGACAAGGCGAAGGAAATAGGCTACGACCTCGTCGAGATCCCGATCGAGGGCGAGAAAGACCTCGACTACGCCAAGGCGGCGGAGGCCTACAAGCGATTGGGACTCAAAAGCTCGATCTGCGCCGTCATGGGCGCCGGCCGCGACCCCTCCCATCCCGACGCCGACATCCAGAAGGGCGCGATTTCCTACATGAAGCATTGTATCGACGCCGCCGTGACGATGAAGTCGGTCGCCGTCGTCGGTCCCCTTTATGCAGCTGTCGGCCGCCAGTGGCAGGCGACGGCCACACAGAGGGAGAAGGACCTCTCGCGATGCGCCAAGAACCTCAGGGTGATCGCGAAGTACGCCGAGGACAAGGGCGTCATCCTCGCCCTCGAGCCCCTCAACCGCTTCGAGACGAGTTTCATCAACCTTACCGAACAGGCCCTGGAACTCGTGAAACGGGTCGACCATCCGAGCGTCAAGCTCATGATGGATACCTTCCACGCCAACATCGAGGAGAAGAGCCTCGGCAAGGCGATCGAGCTGGCGGGCAAGCTGATGGTGCACGTCCATGCCAACGAGAACGACCGCGGGACCCCGGGAACCGGCAATGTGGCCTGGGCCGAGGTAGCCGCCGCGCTCAAGAAGATCAAGTATTCGGGTCCCCTCGTCATCGAATCATTCTCGACCTCGGTGAAGGAGATCGCGAGGGCCGCCGCCGTATGGCGCCCGCTGGCTCCCAGCGCGGACGAACTTGCGACGAAGGGTCTCGCCTTCCTCAGGAAATTGATGGCCTGACCGGCGTGGTTCCGCCGGCTTGGATGCCGGCGGGACGACTGTTCCCAAGGAGAGCATATGGCGAGCGGAAAAAAGCTGAAGATTGGCGTCGTTGGTCTGGGTTTCGGGGCGGAATTCATCCCCCTCTACCAGAAGCATCCGGATGCGGAGTGCGTGGCCGTCTGCCAACGGGACGAGGCGAAGCTCAAGCAGGTCGCCGATATGTTCAAGGTGGAGAGGCGCTACACCCGCTACGAGGACATGCTCAGGGACAAGGACATCGACGCGATCCATGT
>JBMOIK010000184.1:0-8016 GCA_049317365.1 Rectinemataceae bacterium
CCCTTCCACGAGCCGTGCATAGAGGGCCGCTTCACCACCGCTCGCAGCCTTTTCACGATCTTGGGCGACAAGCGCAGGAACGAGAAACGAGAGGCAAAACCCAAGAACCAGCACCAACCTTTTCATGTGCGCCTCCCATTCCGATGCCTTGAATGTACAGCCCGGGGTGCCTCGAATCAAGAATCAAGAGAAGGTGAATTCCCTCCGGGCACCAGGCGCTGGAGATCCCTGGCCTTGAGCCGCGCTGAAGCACGCGCGGCAGCTGCCTTCGCCCTCGCTATGTCCCAGGCCTCTCCCTGGGAACCCAGGCGGGATTCCGCCCTCTCCAGGGCTCCCTTCGCCCGCTCGGAGTCGATCTCGTTCGGCCACTCCGCCGAATCGACGAAGAACTCGACTTTTTCCTGGCTGATTTCCACAAAGCCCGCTGCGATCGAGGCAACACCACGGCCGCTCACGCTGCCGATGCGCGCGGCGCAGGGACGCACCGGCAGCACCATGGCCTCATGGCCAGGGAGGACCTGCATCTCGCCGTCAGAGGTCTCGAAGACCACCGAATCGGCACTCTCCGCGACAAGCCGGCGTTCCGGCGTGAGTATCTCGAGCCTGAACGTGGCCATCTTGAATCCACCTAGCCTTTCCTGCCCCTGGCAATGACCTCGTCAATAGTCCCGGCCATATAGAAGGCCTGCTCCTGGATATCGTCGACATTGCCTGCAAGTATTTCCTTGAAGCCCCTGATGGTGTCCGCGAGGGGAACGTACCTTCCCTCGATGCCCGTATACTGCTCGGCGACGAAGAAGGGCTGCGACAGGAAGCGCTGCATCTTGCGCGCGCGGCCGACGACAAGCTTGTCCTCTGCCGAGAGCTCGTCCATGCCCAGGATGGCGATGATGTCCTGGAGCTCGCGGTAGCGCTGGAGCTGCTCCTGGACACGGCGGGCCATTGCGTAGTGATCGTCGCCGACGACCAGGGGGTCGAGCACGCGGCTCGTCGATGACAGGGGATCGACCGCTGGATAGATGCCCTGCTCGACGAGCTTGCGAGAAAGGACAGTCGTCGCGTCGAGGTGGGTGAAGGTGGTGGCAGGGGCCGGATCGGTAAGGTCGTCGGCAGGCACGTAGACGGCCTGAACCGAGGTAATTGATCCCTTCCGGGTAGAGGTTATGCGCTCCTGGAGCGCGCCGAGCTCGTTGGCGAGGGTCGGCTGGTAGCCGACCGCGCTCGGGATGCGCCCGAGGAGGGCGGAGACCTCGGAACCCGCCTGGACAAAGCGGAAGATGTTGTCGATGAACAGGAGCACGTCCTGGCCCAGTTCGTCGCGGAAGTGCTCGGCCATGGTGAGCCCTGCGAGGGCGACACGCATGCGCGCCCCCGGCGGCTCGTTCATCTGGCCGAAGACCAGGGCTGTCTGCTTGAGGACGCCCGATTCAGTCATCTCCTTGTAGAGATCGTTGCCCTCGCGGCTTCGCTCGCCGACGCCCGTGAACACGGAGTAGCCCGAGTGCTCGCTGGCGATGTTCCTTATGAGCTCCATGATGACGACAGTCTTTCCGACACCGGCACCCCCGAAGAGGCCGATCTTTCCGCCCTTGGAGTAGGGTGCGATCAGATCGATCACCTTTATCCCGGTCTCGAAGATCTCGGTGGAGGTCCTCTGCTCATCGAGGCCTGGCGCGTCGCGGTGGATTGGCGAACGCGCGCAGTCCACAGGGCCCTTGCCGTCAATGGGCCGGCCGGCAACATCGAACATCCGGCCGAGAACCTCGTTCCCGACGGGAACCGTGATCGGACCGCCGAGGTCGAAGGCCCTGAGTCCCCGGGCGAGGCCCTCCGTGGCTTCCATGGCCACGCACCTGGCGATGCCGTCCCCCGAATGGAGGAGGACCTCGGCGAGGAGCCTCGAACCATCCCGGCGCTCTATCTCCACTGCGTTGAGGAGCGCGGGCATCTTCCCTTCCTCGAACTCGAGGTCGAGGATCGGGCCCGTGACTCGCACTACTTTTCCGCTGCTCTTGTCCATCGCTGCTACTCCCTTGTCCCGCGTGCCCTGATCATCCGTTCAATGCAGCCGCGCCGGCCACGATCTCAGACACCTCGGCCGTGATCGCGCCTTGCCGCGCCCTGTTATAGAGAAGCTGGAGCCGATCAAGCATATCCTTGGCGTTCTTCGACGAGGATTCCATCGCCGTCATGCGCGCCGCCTGCTCGCAGGCGAAGGACTCGATGAGGGCGCCATAGATGATGCCCTTGAGGTAGGCTGGCACCAGAAGATCGAGAAGAGTCTCCTCGTCGGGAATGAACGTCATCATCGAGGCCGGCCTGGTTGAGCTCTCAGATTCCACTATCTTCCCCCGTGACAGGGGAAGGAGGTCTATCTCCTCGACAGTCTGCTTGACCATCGAGACCATACGCGTGAAGACGACGCGGAAGCGATCGATCTCACCACTATTGTAGAGCCTTACGACGAGGTTCGCGATCTCCCTCGCGTTCGCGATCGAGGGTTCCTTCGGCATCAGGGGAAAGTCGGCGAGGAATACATAATTCCTCTCGGCGAAGGTACGCTTGCCGACAAATCCGATGGGCATGAGCATCGATCCGTGGGGAGTATTCTCTTCCACATACCTGATGATGGAGTTGTTGTAACCACCTGCCAGACCCCGGTCGGCGGTGATCACAAGGGTCGCACAACGCCTGGGGTCAGCCTCGTCCGGAGCGGTGAACCACCTGCCCCGATCGAGCCCAGACCGCGCAATGATCTCGGCCATCGTGGTCCTGATGCCTTCGAAATATGGCAGGGTATCCTCGAGGCGGCGGCGGGCTTTCCGGAGCTTGGATGTCGAGATGAGCTTCATCGCGGTGGTCATCTGGAGTGACTGCCGTACGCTCCGCATCCTGGCGCGGAGATCGCGCATGTTGTCCATGCTAGGCGGGCCTCCGCGCGGCGAGGAATTCCTGGATGGCCTCCTTGAGGGCCTCCTCGGAATCGGGCGACAGCTCGCCTGAGCGGTTGAGCGTGTCGAAGAGGGCCACCCTGTTGGCCTTGATGAAGTGCAGGAGATCCGAGAGGACAGGGCGCATCTCCTCGACCTTGAGGGACGCGAAATGCCCGTTCACGGTCGCATAGAGTGCGATGATCTCCTCGCCGAGCGAGAAGGGAGCATACTGGGCCTGCTTGAGCACCTCGGAAAGGCGCTTGCCATGGGCGAGGCGTTCCTGGGTTGCCTTGTCGAGATCCGAGCCGAATTGGGCGAAGACCGCCAGTTCGCGGTACTGGGCGAGGTCGATACGGAGGCGGCCGGCAATCTTGCGCACTGCCTTGGCCTGGGCGGCACCGCCGACGCGGGACACGGACAGCCCGACATCCACAGCCGGCCTGAAACCCGAGTAAAAAAGCTCTGACTCGAGGAAGATCTGCCCATCCGTGATGCTTATGACATTCGTCGGGATGTAGGCCGAGATGTCGCCGCCCTGGGTCTCGACGATTGGGAGGGCCGTAATGGATCCTCCGCCCTTTTCGGGAGACAGCCGCGCCGCGCGCTCGAGGAGCCGTGAGTGAAGGTAGAAAACGTCTCCGGGATAGGCTTCACGTCCCGGGGGCCTACGGAGGAGGAGGGAGAGGGCGCGATAGGCGACCGCATGCTTGGAGAGGTCGTCGTAGACGATAAGGACGTCCTTTCCCTCGTCCATGAAGTACTCGGCAATGGCGCTGGCGGAATAGGGGGCGAGGTACTGGAGGGCGGCGGAGGACTTGGCGGTGGAGGCAACGACGACGGTGTAGTCGAGGGCCCCCTTCCTGCGCAGGACCTCGACGACCTGTGCTGTGGAACTTGCTTTCTGCCCGATTGCGGCGTAGATGCAGATCATTCCCTGACCACGCTGATTGATGATCGCGTCGATGCCTAGGGCTGTCTTCCCTGTCTGCCGGTCGCCGATGATGAGTTCGCGCTGGCCCCTGCCTATGGGAATGAGCGCGTCAATTGCCAGGAGTCCGGTCTGGAGGGGCACGGTTACACCCTTCCGGTCGAGCACGCCTGCCGCGGCACGCTCCACGGGCATCATCCGGGAAGACACAATTGAGCCGAGTCCGTCCAGTGGTGCGCCCAGGGGATCTACCACGCGGCCGAGAAGGCCGGGGCCGGAGGGAACCTCGGCGACGCGGCCCGTGCGCTTGACCGTTTCGCCTTCCCTGACCAGGGTCTCGCCCGCGAAGATTATGGCGCCGACATCATCCTCGTCGAGGTTCATGGCCATCCCGGTAGCTCCGGAATCGAAGTCCAGGAGTTCGCCGTACACGCAATCATTCAGCCCATAGATCCTTGCGATGCCATCGCCGGCCCGGACTACGGTACCGACCTCATCACGCTTGGGGCGGTCCTCGAAATCAGTCAGCCGCTCGAGGAGGATCGAGGTTATTTCATCGGCTCGTGCTGCCATGGTTCATCCTTTGCCGCGGCCCGCATCCAGTGGCCGTGAGAGATGGCGCCGTAGCCGCTCGACGCGGCCGGCGATGGAATGATCGAAACGGACGGAGCCGGACCTGAGCCGGTATCCTCCGATCAGTGTGGGGTTGATGATGACGGTCGTTTCGACCCTGAACCCTGCCAGGCAGCTGCCCCAGGCATCGGCAAGCTCGCGTACCCGCCCAGGGGTCGGCAGATTGACCGCCTCCACCTCGAGCCGTACCACTCGCTCATCGGCATCGACCAGGTCGCGGAAAGCCTGTGCCAGATGCGGGATCATGTCGATCTTGCCACCCTTGATGGCCATCTCGGAGAAATTGCCAAAGATCTTCCGCAGCCCCGGCGAGGCTGACCTGGGCAGGACAGAGGTCAGCAGGTCAATTCGCCGCTTTTTCGAGAGTGCTGGATCCTCGAGTATCGCCTTGAGCGGACCCTCGCCCTCGAGGACCTGCCCAAGTGCCACAAGAGTGTCGGCGAGGACGATCCTTTCGCCGAGAACGGCTTCTGCTCCGGGAAGAGAAGCTCCCAGAGACCCGCAGGCGGCATGGAGTCCCTTGGCCCAGGCGCGCCTGTTATCGCCCATCCCGCCCCCTGAGCTCGCGGATCAGGGCATCCGCAGCCACCGCGTCGGCGGCTGTCGACTCCCGGCCGGCGAGCATCGCGGCAGCCTTGGCTGCGATGCGGGCGATGTCGGCTGTGAGGCTCTCGAGGGCTGCTTCGCGCGCCTTGGCCGAGTCATCATGTGCCCTCGTCCTGAGCGACTCGGCCTCATGGCGGGCTGTGCCAACAACGGCCTTGGCTTCGGTGGTAGCCTGCTGGACCGCCTCTTGCCTGATCGTGTTAACCTCGGTCTTGGCCGCGGAAAGAAGAACCTCATAGTGGTTCCGGAGGGCCTCCGCCTTGCCCTTGGCCTGGGCCGCCTCGGAAAGGTCGGTCTTCACCATCTCGCTGCGCTTCTCAAGCATCGCCCGTACAGGCTTCCACAGCCATTTACGGATGACCCAATAGAGGACATAGAAGTTCACGATCGTGATGAAAAAACTCACTGAAAATGAGAGCATGACTCACCTGCCTCCCTTGATCGGCGATCGGCCCGCCCCGATGACCTCGGCCTGATCCCTGCAAGCGCCTGGATCCTGGCTAATGCCACCGCAGCCGGTCCGTCCTTCCTGCCAGCCTGAAAGGCCTTCTTACCTGAACAAAAGGAGGAGTGAAACAACCAGGCCGTAGATGGCTGTTGCCTCGGACATGGCAACTCCGATAAAAAATATGCTCGTGAACTTGCCAGCCGCGTCAGGTTGCCGGGCTATCGACTCGACGGTCTTCCCCGAGACGATGCCGATACCGACTCCGGCACCTATTCCCGAGAGCACCGCAATGCCCGCCCCGATGAGTGCCGCAGATTGAACGTCCATGATCCCTCCTACTCTATCGCTTCGGCGATATAGACCGTCGAAAGATAGGTGAATATGACGGCTTGGATGATGCCGTCGAACAGGTCGAAATAGAGCCCAAAGATCGGTGGAAGGAAGACTGGCATGACCATCTCGATGAGCCGCATGAGCACAAAGGCACCGAGGATGTTCCCGAAGAGCCGCAAGGAAAGCGAAAGGGGACGGATGCCGTACTCAAGGAGATTGAAGGGAAGCATGAAGGGCACGGGCTTGAGGAGGTGCTTCAGCCAACCGAGGATCCCCCGCTTCCTGAAACCTGCTACGAGGACAGTTACTATTACCATCACCGCAAGGCCGGCAGTGACATTGATGTCGCGGGTGAGCGGCTTGATGACGAAGGGAGGCTCGAACCCGAAACCGCCCACGGGAGTAAGCATGCAAAGGAGATTGGCAGTCAGGATAAAGAGTCCGAGGGTGGCTATGAAGGGGGCCCAGGCCTTCCCGTGCTGTCCCATGTTCTGTCCGACGAAGTCGTCTATGAAGGAAACCACGAACTCGACCGCTGCCTGGGTCTTGCCGGGCAGCTGCTTGAGGTTGCGCGTGAGGAAAAAAGAAGCCAGGCCGAGGAGGCCCATGACAACCCAGGACCAGAGGATGGTGTCGGTGATCGGGATTGGGTAACCAAAGGCATCGATCGTGAAGACGGTGCTGACGGAGATCGCCTCGGTGATCCTCTGGCCGACTGTGAGGCTTTCCTTGACGACGGTTTCGCTCATCGCATGCCTCCTAGACCCTCGACCCCGGATTCACCTGCAAGCGGGGCCGTGGAAAGGGTTGTGCCAAGCTGGCTGATGCCCTTCGCAAGGCTCATCGCCAGGACGACCAGCGGCCCCGACAGGGCGACGGCTGCAGGCCAGACAATAAAGCCCCCAAGCCCGGCTCCGTACAGAAGGGCAGCCAGGACTCCGAACAGGGCAATCCAGATGAGAAAGGGAAGCATACCGCGGGACTTATGGGATAGGGCCTTGGTCCATGCAGCAATGGCCTGATACCTGGCGAGGTTGAGACAGGCCGCGACCAAGGCGGCAGCCGCGCCTCCAGGACTGCCCTTTGCTAGCGCGAGCACCGCGATCCCAATTCCCAGGACGAGGAAGGGGAGGAAATTCAAGGGACGCAGCCCATCCACGGGTTTCTGCGACAGAATAAAGGGCAGGAGCAGTGCCATCCCTTTTTCGCCATGGCTGCGAGTTGGCTGTCCCCTCATTTGAAAAAGAAATCATCCTTGAGATACTTGCCCATGACTTCCTTCGAAAGATTCTCGCCAGCGCTGATCCTGATAAAGGTCTCTTCCAGGTAACCTTTGGTGAAATAGTAGATTCCCAACATGAAAAAGTCAGAGTGGTGGTCAACAGCTTCCATGAGAGCATAAACACGGTGGGTCCCCTCGAGGTTTTCCTCCTCAAGCAGGCATTCCGTTACGAGTTTCCTGAAATTGACAAAGGCGCGCGTAAGGAGGGAAATCGGGACATCTTTCTTGCAGAAATCCTTGCCGGCGCCGACAAAAAAGGCACCGATCTCAGGTTTCCCGGCCTCGGCGCGGAACCATCCCCCTAAAATCGACAGAAGATGGGAACTGAATTCCATCAAGTCTGCGTCACTGATGATCGCCAGACCCGTGAGATTGGGGGCCTTGCGCGTCTGCACAAGCCAGCGCCTCCCAATCTCCTGGGAACGGTTGCTGAGAATGGAATCGATACCTCGAAGGAGCATCTTTCCCCCATCCGTCGCGGTGGCAGAGGCCATCCGTACGTTGCTTTTATTCCAGAAGGCTATGTTATAGCCACCTATTTCCTTATGCAAGATCACACAACCGATAATTGCCAAACCGAACTACAAGCCTTTTTTCGAAATTCTCAAATACTTCCAAATTCTCAAATACTTCCAAATTCTCAAATACTTCCAAATTCTCAAATACTATAGTCTGCTTTTGTCTATTGTTTTGGTATTTCAACGGTTTTTTTTACTCGTTGGCTCGAAAATCAAAAAAAAGCGCGTGTTTGGAAGCTGTAAGCTCCGACAGAAAACACGCCGATGCTAAGTTGACGCGAGGTGTGCAATGAATCTAGCGACTGTAATTGGCCTTGTATGCGGCATCGGGGAAG